>JAYUQR010000001.1:0-17935 GCA_043756665.1 Candidatus Altimarinota bacterium
GTATCAAAAAAGGATTTCTCGTGAGGATTTTATCAATGAGGCGAAAAAGTTTCTTGGCTATCCTTATATTCTCGGGGGTGACGGATCAAGCAGAGATACATGAATAGATTGCTCTCATCTCATTTCTCGAGCTCTTATCGATACTGGATGTATGAATAGTTACTTTTATCGGACAGCGAGATATTTGAAAAATATTACAAAAGAAATCCACGTTGGGCAACAGATACAGCCTGGAGATCTTCTCTTTCTTTGGGATGACTCGGGGATAGTTGGTCATGTAGCGATTATACTTAATGCATGAAAATTATGATCCTTTACCATCCTCGATGCATCTGGTCCATCGACTGGAATTTGGTCGACAACTATCAGAGAGATTTACCTCGGTGAGACAAGATTTTGTATCGGCACACCATTCTTTCTGTTATAAAAATTTTGACTTCCATTCCCTTTTTTCTATACTTAACTCTTATGATTATCCATTTTCTCAGTTCAAAGAAGTCAAAGAAACTCTCCATTTTTGGATAGGTTTTTTTGGGTATTAAGTAATAACCAAATAACCTCTCCAAGTAACTGGGGAGGTTTTGTTTGACAAGACATCACTATTTTTTATCATTCATTCATCTCACACACACTATTTACCATTAAGCCCTATTTTCCATTAAGCCTAAATCATCATGAATCCACTCCCATCATCTCTCTCGCTACCCTTCTCAGAAAGTGATATACAAAAAGCTATCGAAATCGTAGGATGAAAAACTCCTTTTCATCTCTACTCTGAGTCACGAATTCTCGAAAATGCCAAAAAACTCACTCTCGGGTTTAAAAATGTAGGAATTGATTTTAAAAATTTCTTTGCCGTTAAGGCGCTTCCGAATCCACACATTCTGAAGATACTTCAGGACTTATGAATGGGAATGGATTGTAGTTCTATATCTGAAATTCATCTCTGTGATTTTATAGGAGTTACCGGTGAAAACATCATATTCACGTCGAATAATACTACCATCGAGGAATTTCGTAATGCAAAACTCGCCTGAGCCATGATCAATATAGACGATATCTCTCATATTTCTAAACTCGAGCAGATCGGATTCCCAGACATCGTCTGTTGTCGGTATAATCCAGGATCCCTAAAAGAAGGAAATAGTATAATAGGTGAGTCCGTCAAGCAAAAATACGGTATGCGCGGTGATCAGATAATCGAAGCGTACCGACTACTACTTGCGAAATGAGTACGCCGTTTCGGGTTACATGCGATGATGGTTTCAAATGAAAGAAGAGAAGAAGCTCTGATAGAAAATGCTCGCCTGCTTTTCGAACTTGCCTGAAAAATTTATGGTGAACTCGGTATAATCTTCGAGTTCATAAATCTTGGTGGTGGTATCGGGGTACCTTATAAGCCGACAGATCATGAAGTAGATATCGATATCCTTGTACAAGGAATAAGAAAAGAATATGACTTCATATTCCTCGATAAAAACATAACTCCACCAAAGATTTATATGGAAAATGGTCGTTATCTAACTGCCTCCGCTTGAGCACTTATTACTCGAGTAGAAAATATTTCACAAAAATATCAAACATTCGTCGGTGTCGATGCGAGTATGCATTGTCTTATGCGACCTGGTATGTATGGAGCATACCATCATATCACTGTTCTCTGAAAGCAAAGCTCTCCAGAAGATTCACTCTATCATGTCACGGGGGGTCTCTGTGAAAACAACGATCAATTCACTGCTTGAGAAGCCCGATTACTTCCGAAGATTATCGAGTGAGATATTCTCGCAATACATACCAGTGGTGCTCATGGTCATGCTATGGGATTTAACTACAATGGTAAACTTCGCCCAGCTGAGATATTACTACGAAATACTAGTGAATGCCAAATAATTCGTCGTGAAGAAACTGAGGAAGACCTCTTTCGTACTATTGTATTCGATAAATCACTAAAATAGTATTACTCGTTCGAATCACTATTGGATTTATCAGAGTGATTCTACAAAAATATTACTCAGGCAAATATATTCAACTTCTACCCCTATCATTCTCTCTTATGTATACTATCTGAATCGTCTGAGCTACTTGAGCCGTCTGAGTCGAGATGATCAATTGTCTAGAAAACTTCCAGATCCCCGTATCCGAACTGCGACTCTGAGCTTCAGAGAGATCTGCAGGAAAAGAAGTCCAGACATATCTTTGAAAGATTATACTTCAAAATATCGATGAAGATTTTTTTCGAGGACTAGACTTTGCCCTTTTCTCTGCTGGCGGGGATGTCTCTCGTGAGTGGATCCCTCGTGCAGTGGCTCTATGAGTACGAGTGATCGATAATTCTTCCGCATTTCGCTATGAAAAAAGTGTTCCCCTCGTCATACCTGCTATCAATAGTCACGCTATCGGAGATGCTATGATCATCGCGAATCCGAACTGTACGACCGCGATCGCTCTCATGGCATTGAATCCGATCTATAAAAAATACGGGGTTAAAAAAATGATCGTCTCGACGTATCAAGCTACGAGTGGGGCTGGAGCAAAAGGGATGGATGAGCTACTCGAAAATACAAAAAGATATTTCTCCTGAGAACCTCCAAAGATCGAAGCATTTGTCGAAAATATAGCATTTAATGTGATCCCCCATATAGATAAATTCCAAGAGAATGGCTATACTAAAGAAGAGATGAAAGTCGTATGGGAAACTCACAAAATACTCGGTGATGATACACTCGCGATCAGCTGTACGGCAGTCCGAATACCGACTCTTCGAGCACACAGTGAATCCATCATCATCGAGACGAGAGAAAAAGTGGACTTAGACGATCTTCGAGATATTATGAGTAATAGTCCTGGGGTAGATCTCGTCGATGATACCGCTCGTCATCGTTATCCGATGCCCGTAAATGCTATGGGAAAGTACAATGTCGAAGTCGGTCGAATCAGGAAAAATCTCATTTTCTGAGACTATGGAGTAGAGCTTTTTGTCTCTGGTGATCAGCTCTTGCGATGAGCTGCGCTCAATGCTGTAGAAATACTCGATGCTATTATTAATCCCCGTTAATATGAAGGTGTGTCTCATTAATTTTGATGCCAAGTGGAAAGATAAAGAAGCCAATATCCAAAAAAAAGAAATGCTCATCCAAAAAGTTATGTGATACGATAGTGATACTGATATCATCGTATTTCCTGAGCTCAGTCTGACGGGATATGTCCTCGATAGCGATGCAGCAGTCCTTGCCGAGGAGAAGGATGGGAACTCTATCAGGAAGATCGCTGCACTGGCTCGAGAGTATTCTGTCGCGATTCTATTCGGATTCATAGAGAGGAACACGGAAGGAAAACCGTACAACTCCGTCGCCGTGATATCGAAGACTGGGGAGCTCATCACGACATATCGTAAGCATCACCTCTTCTCCCAGGGAAAGGAAGGGACAGTATACACACCTGGCGATACCCTCTCGATCTTCGAGCTCGCATGAGTACGCTGTGGTATTTCTATTTGTTTTGATCTGCGGTATCCCAGACTCTACGAAGCCTATAAGAAGGCATGAGTAGAGTGCATATTCACGAGTGCTGCCTGGGTCGATGGGAGAAACAAGCCTGACATTTTCCATTCTCTCACAAAGGCACGAAGTGGAGAAAATCAGATATACATGGCGAGCGTCGACTGTATCGGAACCGATATGAATAATAACTACAGAGGAAATGCGATCATCTCAAATCCATATTGTGAAGACATACGGGAAACGATAGATCATATATTCCATTTCGCCGTCATAGAAAAAAACATCATCACCAATCTCTCAGAAAAAATGCCACTCTCTACTGGATACAAAGACACATACACTGTCCAATAAGTTACTTACTACTTACTTTTTTATTATGAAATATCTTTGAGAGTGAGGAGTCAATCTCTTCCAAAAAATCGCTGCTCTAGTGGCTGAATATAAGGCTGAACATGGTGAATCAAGTTGTATCAATATCGGCTCAGGAGAGCCTGATATGACACCACCGAAACTCCTCCAGAAGCTCGTCGCCGAGGAGATCATGCGAGATGATCAGAGGATCCATACCTATCAGGAGAACAACTCGAAGAATCGTCTCAATCAGAACCTTATACAGCTCAATACTGGAGTCAATATAGATGAATATCCTCATCTTGTATCTCTCATCACTCCAGGAGAGAAGACGATGCTCGCACTCCTCCCGATCGCCTGTGGAGCCAATCGAGATGACGTCACCGTAGAGAATAAATGATATATGGTCAATGCTCCTGCCTACGATATCATCAGGACATGGAGTGGATATCTCGGTGAGCCGAGTTTTGTCTGGCCGATGTATGCAAGCGAAGGATTCACACTCGATGTGAAACATATACCAGCTGGAGTAAAGCCACGCATGATCCTCACAGTGAAGCCTGGCAATCCATGTCCTGTATGAGCGACTCGCGAAGAGTGGGTAGCCCTCATCGATTACTGTATCGCACATGGCGTCCGTCTCGTGAATGACTGAGCTTACACAGCACTCACCCATACGAGTCATGTCACTCTCACAGAGGTCGCGAAAGACTACCCTGCTCTCGACTGGATCGAGCTCTTCAGTATGTCAAAGACATTCTCAGCTTGTGGTTGGCGACTCGCAGTGACTGTCGGAAGCAAGGACTTCATAGGTGAACTCGCTAAGGTGAAGGGGAATACTGATTCAGGTCCATTTGGTCCACTTCTCTCTGGTATGGAACGATATCTCGAGATGCCAGAAGCAGAGCAAGATGCAGAGAAAAATCAGAAAAAATACGCGAAAAGACTCGAGATTCTCAGAGGAGTATTTATGGACTTCGGTCTGAGGCCGACCTGTCCGACGGATGCAGGATTTTTTATGATGTTTGATTGCCCGAAGAGTGTGGATGGTGAAGTTATCGAGAACTCCGAAGAGTACAATAAAAAGATCATCAATCTCACTTGAGTGATCGGTGTACCCTTCGCATGACAGTGAGGAGAGCAATTCATACGATACTCAGCGTGTTATGATGCCGAGAACGAGACCAATATAACCAAACTCCGTACAGCACTCGCGAAAGTCTCCATCAGTTATTAACCGATATTTCTTATGCTATTTTCTGATCATCTGTCTACCCTTCCAGAGATTCAGGATATCCCTGTCATGATCACCCTCTCGAGTGGCGAGTCTATGACAATCGAGAATGTCGATGGGAAAAGGTGATCTCTGAGACTCTTGCAAGCATTCCTCGGTGAGAAGAGCGAGCGTACAGATCACTTCCCTCTCGAGGATTTCTGTGAGCACTACGATGCATGGCAAAGAGACCCAGATGGTCATCATACCACTATCAATTTCGTCCATCAGTATAATACTATAGGGTGAAATATCCGAAAGATTTGACAAGTGTAGATATAGAAATATTATGCGATGTAATATTTCCTAAAGTTTTTACTATGTGATTAGCCAAATCTCCAACTCCTGTGGTGGTAATCTGACACGGTGGCGTGGGATATGAAGTGTTACGGTTATTGCAGGGAAACACGAGTTATAGGGCTGTTGGCGTACTGGGAAGCACTGGTTCGATCGCATTTCCCGGTCAAGATGGGCTTACTCGTTTCCTAGCACAGAATAGAATGGAACGACGACAGGCACTCGATAGTCAACAACAGATACAGGAATTACTCGGAACCCTGTCATGATTTGGTATACATCCAAAAGTAATAATAGATGCTGGATCTCATGACGATCTTCATGGTCACCCAATATTGGTCTGACAAGGATTCAAAGTGGTTACAGCACGGAAAGACACTCTTGCGTATTCTGAACCTGGAATAGCCCAAGAACTCCTCCGTTCACCAAATTACGGCGCAGAATGTACTATTATGGCAAATGAGTGAGTACTCAGACGGATCATTGGGGAGCGACTCGATCCGTCGAGTACTGGTCCCATACCAACGATCCTAGAGATTTCTCTGATCTCCTCAGGTACACTTGCTGGTTATGTTAATAATCAACTCAGTTGAACAAGCGCATCTGAATCAGCACAAAAGCTCATTGCAAATGGTGATACAGAGCCAGTCCCTCCGATTGATTTTTGTGGGATAGATTTTTGAAAAAAACTTATCATTGCAGCCCGAGCGGCGTGATATGATGCTACATTTGATAAAATTATTTTTTGAAAATGATTCCTCGGAAAAGACTATCTCGATCTCTATAAAGGTCACCCTGTTACAAAATTTCCTCAGATACATAGAGAATTCATTGCCAAACTAGAGCGCGAGGAGAATGGAAAAATGAAGACTTTCTTTTCGGATATTCCACCATGAAGGGTTCCAAGATATGTTGGTCGCATAGTCTTTGATGGAAGTGACTGAGTCATGATTACTGCATGAATAGAGCTCGTTCGAAAGGATTCACAACTCTGAATGGCAGAGTTCAATATCGCCCTGATCAGTCTCAAAGTCGATGATACTACTACGAACCCTGTAACCATAGCATGAAGAGGTTCTGGATATCAAAAGACAGCCCAGTGACTCATACGGGATATGAATACTCTAGCGTAAAGAGACTCTATAAAAAAACCAGGAAAGAACCCTTTGATTTTTTCGCGCTTCTCGATATCATAGAGACTCTCACACATATTCCTATGAAAATCGCTCTCGTCGGCTATGGTCGCATGTGACATATGATCGAAGAGATCGCTCGGAAGAGAGGCTATGATATCAGTACCATCGTCTCTCCCGAGTGTTGAACTCGATTAGAGGATCTCCTGAGGAGTGATCATGATGTGATAATCGATTTTTCTGTAGCAAGTATAGCACTCGAGAATATACGATTCTATGCGGCACATGATATGCGTGTCATCATGGGAACGACCGGATGGTATGATCATATTGACGAAGTAAAATGACTATTTGCTCAATCCGATTGAGCATTCCTCTGGTGAGGCAATTTTTCCCTAGGTGTACATCTTTTTTGGAAGATACTGGAAAATGCATCGAAGATCATGAATCGTTTCGATTCCTATGATGTATTTGGTCACGAATTTCACCATAATCAGAAATCAGATTCCCCGAGTGGAACCGCTCTCTCTACAGCAGATATCATACTGAAGCATATCGATCGAAAGGATACTCTCATCACGGAAACACTCAAAGAAAGAAAAATAATGCCCAATGAACTCCATTTCTCTTCAACTCGCTGAGGAAGTGTTCCAGGAACGCACTCTCTCTATTTTGACTCCCCATTCGATACGATCGAGATCAGCCATACTGCCAGGACTCGAGAAGGATTCGCGACTGGTGCTGTCCTCTGTGCTGAGTGGCTCGTAGGAAAACACTGATACTATGAGATCTCTGACTTCACAGAAAGTATGATCTCATCAGCATAATTCACTAAGGAGATGCGTAATAGCCTTGTTTCCGTCATTGCGAGGCACGAAGCAATCCAGTCCTACAATGAAGTGTAAAGTGAGACTTTTGACTTATTCCAAGTTTCCTTAAAATCAAGTATTCAAACATTCTAAGACTCTATCATTCTAACATTCTCCCCCAATGGACACTTCTGCTTTCCGTGGTCTCTGGACCGCTCTCATAACACCTTTTTCAGAAGGGAACGGTATCGATAATCCGATTGATTTTGACGCGCTGGATACGCTCCTCGATATACAGATAGCAGGATGAGTCGATGGTATCCTCTTTCTCGGTACGACATGAGAGAACCCAACCCTCACGGATGAAGAAGGTGAATCAATCGTCCGTCGTGGGATAGAGAAGCTCGCCTGACGGGCGAAAGTGATGGTCAATGTCGGTACCTATTCGGCTCTCACATCACTCGAGAATATGAAACGCTATGAATCAATCGACGACATCGATGCGTACCTCCTCGTCAATCCGTACTACAATAAACCGACTCAGACGGGACTCTTCCTGCACTTCACGACTCTCGCGAAATCGACTACACGACCAGTATTTATCTACAATATCAAAGGTCGCTGTGCCGTGAACCTCGAAAATGCAACACTCCTCGCGATGATCGATACATGTCCGAATATCATATGAGTAAAGGAAGCGAGTGGAGACCTTGCACAGATAGGAGAGCTCATCGAGAAGCGTCCACCAGGGTTCCTCGTACTCTCCTGAGACGATGGGCTCACCTATGAAGTTGCTCTTCTCTGAGGGGATGGAGTCGTATCGGTCGCTTCGAATGCTCTCCCATGACTCTTGAGTCTGTATGTATCACACTGTCTTACTTCAGAGAGTGCAGCAAAATGAGAACAAGAGAAATACAAGCCCTTCTTCGAAAATCTCTTTCTCCAGAGTAACCCTCTCCCCCTTAAGGCATATCTTGCTTCGAAAGGGATTATAAAAGAGATTTTTCGTCTCCCAATGTGTCCTATGGATGAAACTCCGCGGAAGCAATTTCTGCATTTTATAGACAAGTTTGAATCCTAATTCTCGAATAATCATCTGCACTACTATGCACGTCAGAATAGAAAAAATCGGTGGGGAAAATAGTGCCGCTCTCAAGGAGACTATACGACTCATACAAAAAAATCAGCACCATCATATGGCTGGCATCTATGTATTTTCTGCCTTTCGTACGAGCGAATACAATACGACAAGTGAACTCTTACGGGTAGTAGAGTATTGTCGCTCGGGAAATAAAGCCCTTGCAAAAAGCACACTCGATGCGATTAGATCCTTTTATCGAGCTACTCTTGATGAGGAATGATTTATGGATATTGATCGTGAAAAGCTCATTGAGTCACTCTTTCTCTCGTATCAGGAAAGGATTGAGGCGTATTTTCTCTGATATCAGGTATCTCCAGAAGAGAGCAATGATTATACTCTCGATGGAGTCTCTTTTCTCGGTGCGGGTGAAATCATCACTACTAGAATTTACCAGAGTATCCTTTTTCATGATAGTGCTACTGGGAGTATCGATCCTGCGATTCAGGCAGACTACCGTACTATCCCTGCTCTACTAGAGAAATACTCGACTGTGATAAGTCCGGGCTACTATGCTGGACTTCCAGGAGGGATCATAGGATCATGGTGACGCGGATACTCAGATGCGACAGCTCTCCGTATCTATGAAAACCTAAAAAAAATACTGCCTGAATGGAATCTCACGCTCGCCATACGAAAGATGTATCCCATATGCTCCGCCGATCCTCGCCGTATCGATGCTCATCGCGTGAAAAAACTCGATCACATCAGTCTCAAGCTCCTCCTCGAGATGATCGGAACACATGGAGCGAGTGGACAATTTATCAATCAAAATGCGGCAAGTCCTCAGTTCTTCGAAAATGGAGGGAAACTCCAGATCTATACAGAGGATGATCCTCTCGGCTCTATCGTCTCTCTGTCAGGAAATCCCTCAGAAAAAGGAATTCTTTTCGTCCAATCAAAAGCGATCCATGTATTCATGATCACCTCATATCAGTTCAATACCCCCTGATACACGGAACATATCTGACATTTTTTCACACGAGAAGGGATCAATATCGACAACATCGTGACGAGTCAGACGGAGATGACGATCACGGTCGCGGACAAGGATCTCCAGTGAAGGGAGATACATCCACTCAAGGAAGCATTGCTTCAGTCGCTTCGAGAATTCGAATCCTCATCAAGGATATCTCCAGAAATACGGATAGAGGAATATGTGAATCTCTATATCGGAGGAGAGAATATCGACTTTCCGGGTATCCTGAGCCGTATAACAGCAGTGCTCCAGAAAGCAGTGATAAACATAGCACTCATGATGCAGCCTCTGCATCCTCAGGTGATCATCATCGGTGTGAGAAAGAGTGATGAGTCTCGAGCCATAGACTGTCTTCATAGAGAATTCATAGAACAAACACCTATTCACTAACTCCCTCTCTTATGCATTGGCATTGACATATTCACGCACAAAATGTTTTCATTATCGGAGCCACTGGCGGGGTCGGTGGACGCCTCATAGAACAGATACATGCTTCTGATAGCTGGAACTCGAACCATCTCCATCCGACACGGATCCTCGGAATCGCCAATAGTACAAGAATCCTCCTCGCTGACCCGGGTACATCCCTCGAATGACTCTCATGGAGCCATGCTGAGGATATATGAGCTGATCTGTCTCTGAAGGGTACTCCTATCAGAGATTGATACCAGGATATACTTGCCTCACTCATGATTCTTGGGATAGAGGAGAGTGATATCGTGTTTATCGACACAACAGCAGATAATTCCGAAGAGAATCTCGCATTCCATATAGAGATCATCAGACGAGGAGGATCGATAGTCACCGCGAACAAAAATCCTATCACCCTCTGTGATACCGAGCAATTTGACTTCTTGACGAGTGATCGTCGTCGGTACGGGTATCGTGCATCTGTGATGGCATGAGGACCTGCGATATCTGAGATCATCGGCGCCTATGATACGAAGAATACTATTCACTCGATCAAAGGATGTTTTTCTGGAACACTCGCATATATCTGTTCAGAACTCGAGAAATGACTCCCCTTCTCTTCGATAGTCATGGATGCACATGCTAGAAAATATACAGAACCTAATCCCTGGGATGATCTCTCTGGATATGATGTCGCCAAAAAAATCCTCATCCTCGCACGAACTGCTGGATATGACGTCTCTATGAAAGATGCTATTATTGAGCCTTTTATCTCGAGGGAATTCGCCGATCTCCATGGGCATGATTTTTTCCATGCTATAGAGGCGCTCAATACAGACTTCTCATCTCGAATGACGAGACTCCAGACTGGGAATGCAACTCTCAGGTATGTCGCTACATTCCATTGTATTGATGGAAAACCCGGGATACGAGTGTGACCTCAGGAAGTCTCGAGAGAAGATCCTCTGGGATCACTTCGGTGAACTCACAATAAAATCGTCGTCGAAACTGATTGTTTCACGACAGACTTCTCCCGACCATGAGCAGGACTCGACAATACTGCGAATAGTATTAGAGTCGATCTTGCGTGACTCCTTCGGGAACGTATCGCATAGAGAACTCGTTTTGCCTTTTCCTCCCATTTTCATATACTACATCTGATTTTTAGCTGACGATTTATGGCTTCTGATATATGATTTCTCATATTCATAATTCATAATTCATAATTCATAATTGTATGAACTATTCCTCCGAGACTCTCGACCGTATCAAGAAACTCGACCGCATCCGATCCCTCTGAGTGAATCCTTTTGCGACGAAGTTCGATGCGACGCATCAGATTGGAGAGGTACTGTGAAACCATCCAGCAAAAATCGAGGTTTCTGAAAACCCCCCTGAGAGGGGGGGTATAGGGGGGTTTCGCGCCATCGAGGACGTCATACTATCTCCGACGAGTGACATTGCTCTCGCCGGTCGTGTCATGCTCCACCGAAGCTTCGGAAAGATCTGTTTCGCGAGTATTTCTGATGGAACGGGTCGCATTCAGATCCTTTTTTCGAGAGAGAATTGCAGTATTAATATGGATGGTCAAACAAAAAATGAGCTCGTGATAGCCCCCCTGATAAGGGGGGAGGATTCGTCTGCCTCTGTGACGAATCAGGGGGGTTTAGTCTCTGAAAACAGAGATACAAAAACCCCCCTTCCCCCCTTGACAGGGGGGCAAGACCATGAAACGCTCTCGGCCTACAAATTCACAGAGAAACTCATCGATCTCTGAGACTTTATCGGAGTGAGATGAGAACTTTTCTATACACACAAAGGAGAACTCACCCTCTTTGTTTCAGAATTCACCTTCCTCACGAAGGCAATACGTCCCCTTCCCGAGAAGTGGCACGGGATGGAGAATGATGATGAACGCTATCGCAAGCGATATCTCGATATGGCGATGGATGATGAACTGCGTGCAGTATTCATACGAAAATCTCGCTTCTGGAAAGCGACTCGAGATTTCCTCATATCGAAATGATTCCTCGAAGTCGATACTCCCACACTCGAGCATTCGACTGGTGGGGCAGAGGCTCGACCGTTTGCGACCCACCACAACGACTATGATGTCGATGTATTTCTGCGTATCTCGATCGGGGAACTCTGGCAAAAAAGACTCATGGCGGGAGGATTCCCGAAGACCTTCGAGATCGGACGTGCCTATCGAAACGAGGGATCGAGTCCAGATCACCTCCAGGAATTCACGAATATGGAGTTCTACTGGGGATATGCGGACTACGAGATGGGGATGGGACTCGTCGAAGAACTGTACCGATATATCGCACGAGAAGTCTATGGGAAGACTACATTCTCGGCTCGTGGACATACCTTCGACCTCGCGGATGCGTGGAGACGAGTCGACTATATCACAGCAGTACGGGAAAAAACAGGGATCGATATCCTCCGAGCGACTGATGAAGCCATGCGCTCGAAGCTCGATGCACTCGGTGTGAAGTACGATGGAACCAATCGTGAGCGCCTCACTGATACCCTCTGGAAATATACACGCAAACAGATTGCAGGACCAGCATTTCTCGTGAATCATCCTGCCCTTATCTCCCCCCTCGCGAAGGGAAATGCCCGCAATCCTGGAACGGTCGAGCGATTCCAGGTGATTATCGGAGGTTCCGAGATCGGGAATGGGTACTCAGAGCTCAATGATCCTCTCGACCAGCGGGCAAGATTCGAGAAACAACAATCCATGCTTGCAGACGGTGATGATGAAGCGATGATGCCAGACTGGGATTTCGTCGAGATGCTCGAACACGGCATGCCTCCGACGTGTGGATTCGGCTTCGGAGAACGCCTATTTTCCTTTCTCGAAGACAAACCAATTCGAGAGGTACAGTATTTTCCGTTTATGAAGCCGATAGGAAATACCCCATGAGAATAGTTGTATTTCGAGAAAATTCACTATAATCATCCTATGAACACACACGATCAAGACATCTCGATCACGGAAGCTCGGGAAGAGACTCGTCTCTATATAGAAGGATGAACACTCCGACTTCGTGCCCGTCTCCATCAGAAAGACCTCGCACATGTATAAAATCATTCTCCGATCGAAAATCCGAGCTGATATTCGAAAATATATCGATGCATATGAGCTCTACTATGAGAATCTCTATACAGACAGTGGGTTATGAATTGCTGAGGAAATAATCATCAACCAGTACCGACAGAGTGCGAATGCCATTTCGGAAAGAATATACGATGCCATAGAAGAAACCCTCACTCCTGATATCATTTTTGGATATTCTTCAGAGAAGGATGGGATCAGGTCTATCACAACTCGTATAGAAAATCGAAGACTTTTTCTTTCCTATAGCGAATCCGAAACAGAACGAAGGGTTATAGATATAAAAATAGTATACTTATAGTTCATCGATGGACGATAAACCGATCCGTGAAGTACAGTACTTCCCGTTTATGAAGCCAGTGTATCAAGTGGTGGAAATTAGAAAGTTTTTATTAAGTCACCATTCTATGCTTTAGTATAGGGGAAAAGATCTTTTCTGAGAAAATATGATAAAATAAATCAAACAATGAATGAACCAATATAGAGACAAACCATACTTATAATGAAAACATCTCCCTCTTGAAAAACTTCCCCGAGTCATTCTCAGAGTCTTGATAGTCCAAGAAATGTTAATACCATAAAAGCAAGATATCAGCCGGACTTTCATCTAGAAATATAATGAATGAGTATGAGGGGGACAGTGAAGGAAACTATAATTCAAATAACTCATAAGGCAAAGAATCCCTGTATGGCATTCATGATAGCAATAATCCATATGCAAGCCAGAAGTATCCTATTTAGAGACTTATGTTTCTTAAATTCTATAGCTTCTGGATAATACTTCAGAGCACCTTCGATCCTCTTCTGATCATACTTTACTATAAGCTCGTCTTGGATCACTTTCTTGGATTTTTCAAGAACCATAAGTGCTTCAATATCTTTATAAAGTTGTGACATAAATGAGAATAGCTAATAGTGGAAAGATTCTATCAGATCACCCCCCCCTGTCAAATTTTTTGCAAAATTCCTGAAAAAAAATATACTTCATGGCATGAAAGAACTCAAGAATCCGATTTCCATAACTGAACTCTCCGCTTTCGCGAATTGCATGAATCCAGAGTGAGATCCACTCGTGAAGGCAGTGATCGATATTACAACTGGTTCGATCGTCATCGGTGCCAGTATGCATGTCGATGAGGAAGAATACCTAATTGATAGTGGAAGTGGGCAGTGAGATCTCTGGGGGATCAATCTCTACCCATCACTTTTTGGAAAAGATGAATTCATCGAATTCGATTCGATGATCAATCTGCGTCCATCAGGATGAAATAAAAGCCGTAGTGTCGAAAATCCTCATATCCGGAAAAGCATCCGATCACTTATCTGAAAATATATCATACATGGAAACTCGTAAGGAATCTTTCGATATCGCATCATGGCTCTCACGATCACTCATCGATCAGCTCGGAAATATAGGGGCTGAGGCAGGACGAGCGATACAAGCGAAGGGAAATAATGACCTTCTGAGATTCGAGTGAGCATTTTTTCGCATGGATGAGCTCTTCCGTGCGACGATCAGTGATCGAACTCTGAGGAATACTCGAAGACTCCGTGAAGTCCTCAGGGCTCGAGAAGTGACGTATTCATTCCTCGACGGGCAAAATGAATATCACGAAACCCCAGAATCCCTCGAACGATACTGGATGGAGTGGGGAATCCTCGCGAATATAGAGAGGAAGCGGATTCGGGAAGAGAAGAATATCTCGAAATAGTCCTTTCGTGGAGAGGATTTTTTTGCTTTTTCTCCCCTTTTCTATACTCTGTCTTGAGCCTGCTTATAGCATATTATCTGTTCATTGTTCATTGTTCATTGTTCGTTGTTCATTGTTCGTTGTTCATTGTTCATTGTTCATTGTTCATTGTTCATTGTTCATTGTTCATTGTTCATTGTTCATTGTTATCCCTCCCCGTAGTTTAGTGGAAGAACAAGGCACTCCTAAGGCTTAGACACAAGTTCGATTCTTGTCGGGGGGACCAGAAATATCAGAAAAATCTCCAATTTCTTGGAGATTTTTATTTTTCGAATGGAGCCCCTATAGAGAATGAATGTTGAAGAAATACTTTGGAGCATCTTATAGAGAATACAGGTAGGCTTTATGAGGAGATATTGGGACTAGAAAGAACTATTATGAATCATGAATATAAGCTTACTTAACCTCCATAGAGATAAGATAGACTACGTACCCGAAATAGGCCAACAGCAATAGTACACCTTCCCTTCTTCATATAGAATTTCTTGTCCATATAAAAGAGAGTAATAACAGAAGAATTGGTGCAAGGGTAGCAACCATGAGATCAGTATACGAATTACCCATAAATGGAAGTGGGGTGATTATTGCAGAAGTTCAAAGAATGACTAGGATATTCATAATATTTGAACCTACTACATTTCAGACTGCTATATCAGGATTTCATCTTCGAGCAGCGATAATGGAAGTTGCAAGTTCTGGCATACTTGTACCAACAGCAACGACTGTCAGTCCTATGATAGCCTGAGACAGTCAGAAAACATTTGCGATATCGACAGCACCGCCTACAAGGATTTTTCCACCAATAAATAAAACAAGTATTCCTCATACTATCCAAAGGGTTGCTTTCCAAGGAGAAATAATTGTTTCGACTTCTTCACTTTCATCAGGAATAAAGTTATTATGCTTCAGAGAATAGAGTATATAAACAATAGCGGTACTAAGTAATATCATACCATCTATACGACCGATCGTATTTCCAAGAGCCCCATCGAGGAAACTATCACTTACGAGAATAAACAATAGGAAGCTCGTAAGAATAACAATAGGAAGATCAAAAAACCTTGTTATCCTCGAAAGTGCAATAGGAAATATACAGGCACTCACTCAGAGAATGAGGAGTACATTTGCAATATTTGAGCCAAGAATATTACCAATTGCAATTTCAGTATTTCCAGAAATACTCGCAAGTACAGAAACAATAAGTTCTGGCATACTCGTACCTACCGCAACGATAGTGAGACCTATAATTGCTTGTGATATTCAGAACTTCTTAGCAATAGATACAGAGCCATCTACAAGTGCATTCCCTCAAAAAGTCAGGAGAATGAGTCCGAAAATGACTGAAACAATGGATACTATTATGCTCATGTGGAAAAGACTTAGAATTATCTTGAGAAGATAAAGGAGATAATAATGGATTTTCTAAAAAAGTCTAATAGAGCTTATGAAGACTCATTTTTTTACGGAAAGAAATCCAATATCCTGAAAAAACATGATGGTTGAACTTTCTGTAAGCACAAAAAAAGAGCTTACTATAAAGGAAAATAAGCTCTTCGGATTTATAAAATCCTGTTGAATTCCATATGGAGCGAGCAATGGGACTCGAACCCACAACAGCCGCCATGGCAAGGCGGTACTCTAGCCAATTGAGCTATGCTCGCAAAAAGTACAAGGGCATTCTATATATATTTCTGGGAAATCAATACAATTTACAGAAAAATGCAATCTATTTTTACTAAATTCTGATACCGTTCTCCAGATTTCCCGCTTTCTATCACTATCAGTATCTACATCGGAAAGGATTATGGAGCAAATGTTATGTCTACTAAATCTGTTATGCTTGGTTAAAAATAGTGGGAAACTGATTCTTTATAAGTAATCCTATCTGAGAATTCTGTATTACCAATGGCAATAGATCAAACCTTGATCGAATAAAATCATCATTATCAGAATTGCCAATCCTTGAATTGAGCGTAGCAATACATCGGAGAAGTTCAGATGAAATACGAGGATCCATATTTTCTGATACTAAATTATGAGCATAGATGAGTGATATCAGTCCGCTAAGTCGTTCACCAAAGTGGGTTTTTGTCAATATAATTTCTATGACTTCTCATCGGAGCCTCTCATCGAGTGTAAAAAAGTGTGCTAGATGCTTATCAGTATCGTACACTCAATCATCCACTCTTTGAGAGAATCTTCTAATTAATGTATCGTATTTATCCCTATGATCTGACATTTTTCTATCGTAATTATCCGTAGCGACAGTATTACCATCTTCTATATCTTCACTTTCAGCCAATTTACGTATTAGAGGATGTAACTTTAACTCTCTCTGTCCTATGTCACTTAGATCATATTTGTGCATTGACTCATTTGGTATTCTTCCAGATCCTCGAGTACCCATTTCCCGGATACAGTCTGGGTCAGCTATAAATCTGAATTGACTATCTGGACAGATAGAGAGTATTTCAGCAATTTTAGCAAAAGTTTTTGGTAGAACTGATCAGAAAAGAGCCAATACAGATCTTAATGCATCCCTATCTTTTCCATATTGTGCTTCATCCACCTCAGTACAGAGTAATTGAGCTGGAGCTAATAAGCGAATCAATATTTTTTCTGCCGGAACTTGAGACCGAGTAAATGCTCTTATTGGCCTATTATCAAAAAATGATAAGTCAATATTCTCGAAACTATACAGAGTCACGCCTCTGGAATTATCTGTTTTGTATGTATATCATCTATTCTTCAACTGTATGGCTGTTTCTTGGGAACTTGTAAAATATTTAGTTCAGGCTCTTCCTGTAGAACTACTAACACCATCTTCTATGAATAACATATCCAACTCTTCTTTTATACACCTTGCTATTATGACATTGATAGATCAGGCGAAAATATTACGAAGTGGTACAAACCTAGACTCCATTGGAAATACTATAACACTTCCAGACTGTATTTTTGCTCTTGCATATTCTGGAATACAACTTAGATCATCAGGTGCTCATGGAGCAAGTGTTCGTATTTGTTCCATTGTGTATGGTTCTATTCATTGAAGACCTTTATCCACCAGTGATCTCAACTGGTCGATTACACTACCCGCTCAAGTTGTTTCTGGAGCTACTACAGCATCGGATGGTACTGCTTCTAGAGGATTTTGCATACTTCTTTA
>JAYUQR010000002.1:0-6170 GCA_043756665.1 Candidatus Altimarinota bacterium
TTGGCGTTGACGTACATCTGGGGCGTGACCCGGTAGCCGCCCTCCACCTCGAAGACGTGGGTGCGCTCGGGTTCGATCGGGTCGGCAGGATCGGGCTCAGATATTCAGTATGGCATTATTGGTTACGCGCATACGATCGGGTAGACTAGCCTGAGGAGTGATGATCATCGAGGATCCACTATATGAACCACTTCCTTGTCGAGTCAGTACTGGAACGAGTCCGCCAGATGCGCTCGCTGTCCATCCTGTGACATCGACTTCAAAACTCGGATTCGTGAGGAGATTCGCTGTCGCATAGGTTCCGGTATTGGTATAGGGCTTGTAGCCAAATGACTGGAATCTCGTATTTGCTCCATCGAAGAGATTGAGACTCGATTTTGTCGTGTACTCTACCGTCTCACCTCCGAATTTCACGCTTCTGACATAGGAACTATCGGGCTTATAGAGGGTGACGAAATTATTCCCATTCGCGGTTATCAGTGACGCGGTTCCAGTTCCTGGAGTCTCATCGCGCATCTCGATATATGGATAGTCGATATTTCTCTGGAAGAGGGTATTCGTGTTCATCGTCACGCTACTCACAGTTCAGGGTGTATTTTGGGTCACTCATACTGAGTTTCTTGGAGCATTGAGGATAGTATTTGAGTTGATGGCAATATTTGAGGAGTCGATGATGCGAATTCCATTTTTTCAAGGAAGTGTATAGAGATATTTAATGGTATTGGAACTGATATTCACAGAATCAGCCGATGATAATACTATCCCATCACCCCTTCAATACTCTATATAATTATTGGTGATAGTGGAATTATAGATTGTTCCTGTATTATATGTAGTATAGTTGTTTTGAATCACTCAACAGGGAAGATTATCGGTATCAGTAACACAAGGATAGTCAAAACCTGAAGCATAAAACGTGTTATTTTGGATGGTTGTATTTGGTCCCATAGCGATTGCTGAATGGAGACTTCCTGCGGATTTATGGGGAAACATATTGTTCTGAATGAGATTGACCCCAGTTCATGTCATAAAAATTCCATAATACGTGTATTGAATGGTATTATTTTGGATAGTAGAGTTACTGTTTATGATATTGATCGCATCCATTATGTTGCTATCGAAACTATTATTATCTATAGTAACGTTTGTGGAATTGGAGTAGCGGACACCAGTAACCAATGGCGATGTGACTCAGCTAAAACTATTCCCTGAAATAGTAATGGTATTTGTGGATGTAATACGAAGTAGATCAATATACCCAATTCCACTAAAACTAAATTGACTATTTGTTATATTTATATTATTGGAATTATTGACTACTCCAGCATTTCATGAACTGGAGAGTAACCTCATACTATTAATATTAACAAAACTAGCACCAGAAATACTCATATTTTCTACTTGAGGTCTATTTGTTGTCGTACATCCTGTTCCGTAGGCATTATAGGTAATCGGTGATCCAATGATACCTGATTCTACAGAGTCGAGTGTACCAGTCCATGACTCTCCACAGAGAAAACTCACTGTATCTCCCTGAGAAAATACCTGAGTATTCACATGAGTGAGGGATTGCCATGGAGTGGCTATCGAGAGTCCATTATTAGCATCACTTCCCAGCGTCGCATCGACATAGTACTGCGTATTTGCTGCGAATGTATACTGAATAGTCGGAGCAAGAGTATTCGAGATAAATGCCGCAAATATACATGTTGCGATGAATCGAGAAGACGGAGTTTTATGTTTCATACAAGAGAGATTAAGGAGTTACTTCTTGATTAAATCACAATTTTCTTTTTTTTGCAAATAATGAAGTTTTCCCTATAATCCACTCCAAGTAAAGCTATCCTCTATGAATCCTTCCGCACTTTTCGTCTCATATCTGACTATCGTCCGTAAGGAAGTCACTCGATTTCTGCGTGTGTGGAAACAGACGATCGTCCCACCCGTGATCACGACGACGCTCTACTATGTTATATTCGGACACTTTATCGGATCTCGCCTCCCTTCGAATGACTGAGTTCCCTATATCGTCTTCATCGTTCCAGGACTCGTGATGATGTCGATCATCATGAACTCGTTCTTCCATGTCGTATCATCGTTCTATATGGCGAAGTTCCAGAAGACGATCGAGGAGATACTCGTTTCACCGACACCATACTGGGTCGTGATCGCAGGATTCATCACCGGGTGAGTGATCCGTGGGCTCGTGACAGGGGCAATCATCCTCGGTATCGCATTTCTCTTCACTCATATCCAGTTTGCCCATATCGGGCTCATGTTCGTCTTCGCACTCCTCACATCCCTTCTTTTTTCCCTCATCGGACTCCTGAATTGACTCATCGCAGATAGTTTTGATTCTACTTCGATCGTTCCGAATTTCATCCTCACACCACTCACTTACCTCTGAGGTGTATTTTACTCTATCACTATGCTCCCTCCCATGTGGCAGACAGCTTCCTATGGGAATCCGATCCTCTATATGGTCGATGGCTTTCGCTATGCTGTCCAGGGAACTTCTGATATAGCACCGCGGATCTCGCTTCTCATCCTCATGGGACTCTGTGTGCTCTTCTTCGGGATCATCTGGTATATGTTCTCGAAAGGGAAGGGGATACGGACATAATTACTCGAAGAGAGAGTGCCATCACTTGAGATAGTAGCGGCGACCGAGTATCACACTGACGATCAGTGCGTTGACAGTTACATACGTGAGCCAGTAGAGACTCGTTTCGAGAGTTGCATCCGTCTGAGCGAGATAGAGGAATCCCATATTGAGTATTCCTGTGAACCAAGCAAGTGATGTCTCAGTCCATGGGAGGAGCCAAGATTTTTTGATCACGGGGAGAAATGCGATCACATCGATAACGCACGAGAAGATCACGGTATTGAGGACATTTCGAGAAAAATACCAATAGAGGAGCATGAGGATCGCGAGCGCGAAACAGAGATAGTCGAACCAGTTAATACGAATTTTCGCAATACCATAAAAGCCATATCCAATCCCAAATATGCAGATAGAGAAAATAAGTGGCACGAGAGGGATGAGTGAATAATATTCATGATTCGAATAGAGTACATAGAAGTTAAATCCTACGAGCATGAGTCCGATGAGGTTCGAGAGGGGATGCGGTATCGTCCTTTTTCTGATCGTATCTCTCCAATAAAAAAATGATCCAGAGAGGTATATAGTGGTACTGATAAGTGCGAAAATGAGATCTTGTAACATAGTTATTCGAAAATAGAGTTCCATCACTTGAGGTAGTAGCGACGACCTGCTGCAATGCTAATAAAAATTATGTTTACTGTAAAGACATATATCCAAAAAGCGGAAGATTCAATAGTTATTCATCATTGCGTAAATAATATGAGAAGTTGAGACAATCCAATAACAAGGAAAGTAAATAATGTTTCACTCCAAGGCTGATTCCATCATTTCTTGAGAGTTGCTAAATATCCTAAGAAATCAATTATTATACTAAAAATGACTGTAAGTAGAATGTCCTCTGTATAGAAGTAGAAAGGAAGAAGAAGGAGGGCTCATACTAAAAAAATATAATCAAAATAATTTATCTGGATTTTTTTAAAACTCTTTATTCCATAAACTGTAAAAATAATACATGATAGAGTATTGAGTAGCGCTGGAATAAGAGAGATATACTCTTTTTGCCAAAAAAGTACCATAGTGTTAAATCCAGTCAGAATAAACCATACAAAATATGAGAAAGGGTGAGGCAGAGTCCGTCATTTTAATACATCACGAAAGTAGGGTATTGTTCATACGAAATATAAAGCTATACTAATGTATGCGAATATGAGCTCTTTTTCCATAAATTATATTTTAAATCCCATTTTCATCCTCTCGAGCCAATGCATGGTCGGGAGAGGAAGTCAGTGTTTCATGAGAAAATCATACTCCATCTCGATGATACGATAATAGTTTCATTTTTCATCGGCAATAATAACTTTCATAATCTCTGGATCGATGTACCAGTGTTCCTCCCCTCAGTGAGGGGAGGTTAGGTGGGGTGTGTCTGTTTCTCCCACACCCCCTCCAACTCCCCCTATCTTAGGGGGAGAGATGCGAAATCCCTGAAACTGATCGAGCTCGGTATTTTTCACCACCCTCATTCCTTCTGGTATATCGGCTCGTATCGGTTCATCTCGCCAGAGATATCATTCTGCTCCAACCTCCTCTTTAGTAAATGAATCATCTATGAGGTAGGCAAGAGTATCATTGAAATAAAATGGATTCATCGTAGCAGGGAAGAATTCTCCGAGCGTTCCATCCTTTTCCATTGATGCGAATATTTCTAGAGCGAATATTTCCCATTCTTCTTTCGTATATTGTTTATTTAGGATGCAATATGACCTATTCATGAGTCCGATACAACCGATACAAAATGAACAGTGATCGAGAAAATAGGAATAATATATATTTGAGCAATCCGTAATCTGTGAAGAGCAAAATATCTTTCTCGATCATGCACCAATTCCGACTCATCCATAGACATCTTCCGTCCGCCTTCCCCCGATATCGATACTATCGTAGATATGATATGCACCATCAATTCCACCATCACCGATCCAGACATTTCGACAATCATGCATATTATGAATCCATCCACCATTCTCAATATTATGAGATTGTATGATCGCATTCCCACTGACGTTTTCAGATCCAATATTTACCATTGGACGAGTAGTGATATGAGAATAGAAGTCCATAAACTTGCTGGTATCATGTAGGATTTTCTCTTTCTCTTTCTCATATTCTATTTTTTCCAGGGGCTTATTCCCGATACAGTATTTCTGATTCTGGAGATCATGACAACCGATACATTCAGTACAACCGATAAGATTCGTCGAAAACCATATATTCGCACTTCCTGAGATATAGCGACTATAAAAAATATTATGAGAATTCGTAATACGTCCGCACATATAGATATTCGAGCTATCTTGGCATGCAAGGAACGAATTGTAGATATTTGCTCCACGCGGATAGCAAAATGCACTGTATGCCACATTTTCCATGGTATCCATGATGGTGGTAGAGAGGTAGACATTCTTACAACTCATCATCACATCAGCATAGTCGCAGTTCACTGAGTCATTTCCGATATGGTACATAGGCTGTAGCGGTACTCTGTCATGAAGTCACTGAAGCTGAGTGAGAAATGATATATTTTTCTGATATTCTCATGATTTTTCAGGAGCGTCTTCCCAAAAATTCACGCTCAGATTCTTGATCCGAGAAGTATCAGGGTATCGTGATATTTTATCACGATTTTTATAAAAATTGAGCACTATCCAACTCCCGAAAGTTTTGATATACTCTCGAAACGAAGTTTTTTTACGTTTCTCTTGGATGATATTCTCATAGTATTCTCTCTTCATGATGAATAATTATTTCCTCATACTATACTGACGGGCGAGGATAAAACAAGCAAAAATAAAGTTAATCAGAGCGGTCCAGATCCACATCCCGAGATTCTCGAAGTTCCATACGGATATCGCGAGGATTGTACAGATATTGTTCCCCACGGAGATAAAGTAGGGGAGTGACTGCTCGGTGAATGGTTGGAGCCATGATTTCTTAAAACTGCTTGCATATGCCGTCGCATCGATCATGATCATGAGGATCAGGACAGAGGCATAGTTCGGCTCGAGTTGCCAGAAGATTATGAGGAATATTCCAGATATGAGGAAGAACCAGTCGAGCCAGTTGATACGAATCTCTCGCCATCGAGCGATACCGAAAAAAATGATTCAGATGTTACTCAGGGTCATCAGGATGATCGCGAGCGATCCAAGGATTTCACCATTTTCTACGAGTTCGATCGAACTGATCCCGAGGACGATGATCCAGATAAAGAAGGTAAAAGGATGTGGAATAATCTCTTTCCGAAAGATACCTTTCCAATAAACAACTGTACTCCAAAGAGTGATGAGAAATGCAAGAATGGAGAAGAGTATTGTGAGGTTCATAACTAAATTCTATTTTTAGCTTTTATGTATTTTTCTGCTATTTCTAGAAATCTTAATTTTCAATTCTTGATAGTGATATAGTTTTCAATTCTATAATCGTAGTGTAAGATTTTTGAAAGTGCATAAATGTTTATAGATATTCATCAAAGTTCCTTATTTAATTCATCTAAGTCTAACTTAAT
>JAYUQR010000003.1:0-2363 GCA_043756665.1 Candidatus Altimarinota bacterium
ATAAAGGACTTTCACATTCAAGATTATATGCTTTCACTTCACTTTGGATCTCTCTCAGGAACCAAAAGTAGCACACTATTTTTTCTATTTACCCAAAAATAACGAAGAATATTTCACATATTAGCACGTAACTAAAAAAAGTGCTAAAAAGTTTTGACAGGAGCAGAAAGAATGTTAGAATGTTCGGGTCTTGGAGTCTTGGATTGTATCGTCCAAGAATCTAACATTCTAACTTCTAACATTCTATTCTATGTCTAAAATCATCGGTATCGACCTCGGTACAACGAATTCCTGTGTCGCCTTTATGGAAGGGGGTCAAGCAAAAATCATCCCCAATACAGAAGGTGGGCGAACAACTCCATCGATCGTCGCTTCGAAGAAATGAGAAACGATCGTCGGTATGCCAGCGAAGCGTCAGTCCGTAACGAATCCTGCGAATACGATCTTTTCCGCAAAACGATTTATCGGACGCCAGTACTCAGAAGTAACAGAAGAACTCAAAAGTGTTCCATTCAAGGTCACAAAATGACCAGATGGAGGTTGTCTGATCGAATGGGAAGGCAAGGGAGTTCGCCCTGAAGAGATCTCAGCAAAAGTCCTCGAAAAACTCAAATCTGACGCTGAGAAGTTCCTCGGACAAAAAATCACGGAAGCGGTTATCACGGTTCCTGCCTATTTCAATGATGCAGAACGTCAGGCGACGATCAATGCGGGAAAGATTGCCGGACTCGATGTCAAGCGTATTATCAATGAGCCTACAGCAGCGGCCCTCGCCTATGGAGCGGATAAGAATAAGGATCAAAAAGTTGCCGTTTATGATTTCGGTGGAGGTACTTTCGATATCTCTATCCTCGAGATTGGAAGTGATGGAACCTTCGAGGTACTCGCAACCAATGGAGACACACACCTCGGTGGGGATGACTTCGATCAGCGGATATTCGAGTATGTTATGGCTGAGTTCCAGAAAGAGACGGGGATCGATCTCCGCAAGGATGCGATGGCAGTACAACGAGTCCGCTCTGCAGCAGAGAAGGCAAAAATCGAACTCTCTTCGAGTACAGAAACTGAGATCAATGAGCCATTTATCGCGATGAATGACGGAGTACCCTCGAACCTCTTGGTAAAGATTTCTCGTGCAAAATTCGAAGAACTCATCACGGATCTCGTCGAGCGCTCACTCGAGCCATGTCGTAAGGTCATGAAGGATGCAGGACTCCAGACGTCTCAGATCAATGAAGTGATCCTCGTCGGAGGATCGACTCGAGTTCCGATGATCAAAAATAAGGTCGAACAATTCTTCTCGAAGAAGCCCAATGAATCTGTGAATCCTGATGAGGCTGTCGCACTCGGAGCGGCTATCCAGGCAGGTGTCCTCCAGGGAGATGTGAAGGATGTTCTCCTTCTCGATGTCACGCCGCTCTCACTCGGTATCGAGACACTCGGTGGAGTGATGACTCGCATGATCGAGCGCAATAGTACTATCCCAACCTCGAAAGCTCAGGTCTATTCGACGGCTGCAGATAACCAAGACTCGGTCGAGATCCACATACTTCAGGGTGAACGTGAGATGGCACATGATAATAAGTCCCTCGGACGATTTATCCTCTCGGGTATCGCCGGTGCGCCTCGTGGTGTTCCACAGATCGAGGTCACCCTCGATATCGATGCCTCTGGAGTGCTCCATGTCACAGCGAAAGATAAGGGGACAGGAAAGGAACAAAAAATTACCGTCCAGGGATCTACTGGTATGAGTGATGAAGAGGTCGAGAAGCTCGTCAAGGATGCAGAAGCGAATCGTGAAACAGATAAGAAGAAAAAAGAAGCCATCGAAGCCCGCAATCATGCAGACTCAACAGTCTATCAATCAGAGAAAACTCTCGAGGAAAATACAGGAAAGTATGAGGAGAAAGACGGAGAAGAGGCAAGGGTGAAACTCGAAGAACTGAAAAAAGTTCTTTCCGATGCCAATGCAGAGAAGGATACTCTCGAATCTGCGACCAAGGCACTCTCTGATGTGATGATGAAGGTCGGACAAGCGATCTATGCTCATGCGGGAGATCCTGAAAAAGCAGGTGAAGCGAAAAAGAATGAGGATGGCTCAGTAGAGGCTGAGGTAGAAGAAAAGAATTAACTTATACTGTAACCATCAAAGACCCGTCATTCTGAGTGAAGCGATAGTCAGTACACCTCTTGTGGGTGAGGATCCATGTTTCTGCTACATGGATCCTTCCTTTGTCAGGATGACGGGAAAAGGAACAGAAGTGATTATATGTCATGTCCAACAACATTGTTTCACATTTCTAGAGAAATGGAATACACTGATTGGTTCTGGAAGAGTGCCGTTAGGCACTCTTTTTGTACCA
>JAYUQR010000004.1:0-2350 GCA_043756665.1 Candidatus Altimarinota bacterium
TCTTCCTGCATCTGTTCCGAGGTTGAGTTTTATTCCTAAACTTATCGAAGTACCGATA
The DNA here is from genome assembly GCA_043756665.1 of Candidatus Altimarinota bacterium. Classification (GTDB taxonomy): domain Bacteria; phylum Patescibacteriota; class Gracilibacteria; order BD1-5; family UBA2023; genus STC-74. Next base: position 59 of record JAYUQR010000004.1, read on the forward strand.
CCCACACTTCATCCGACAGCAACATTCCCATTCACATCGAGTTTTGCAGTTGGATTACTGGTTCCGATACCGACGTTGCCATTATTTCTAATAGACATGGCAAGAGTTGCATTTCCTATATCATCAGTTGTTCATCCTACCCAGAAATTAAGAGCTTCACTTATGTCCTGTGCATCATATCAGATAAATGCTGAGTGATTTGTATTGGAAATTCATTTGAATTGTACTGTTGGATGATTTGCATAAAAAGTAGTATTTCTATTGTAGCCTGCGGTCATAGCAGGACCTCAGTTGACCTGGAGCTTCGCTCATGGAGCAGTAGTTCAGATACCCACATTACCATCATACTGGATCGTCATCTTTGAGTCTGCGAGGGTAGCACTTGTTGTATCGTTTCATCAGTTATTGAGAAAGTGGATCTTTCATCGTGCTGCAGCATCTTGTCTCTCATAGACGAGAGCTGTCTTTCGATAGAGATTATTCTCTTCTCTGTATCCGAATGCGAGACCTGCATATTGTCCGATACCGATATTTCATGCTATGGATGCATACGAGTTTCCTGTCAGCCTCACATCGAACCTTGATTGCGGAGTAGAGGTCCCGATGCCGACGTTTCCATTCGCGAGGATATTGAGGTTATAGGCTCAGTTGTTATAGAAATTTATATTTCCATTTTGGTGATTACCAAGAATTAAACTCGATCCTTGTTGATTTAAATATGATTGGAGAACTCACCCCCTATAAAGAGAGATGAATGGATTTCATGATGACTGGAATCGAGCCACTTCATCTGCAGTCGTATTCACGTGGAGTGCTGTTCCTGGGAGATTTGTACCGATGCCCACTCTTCCTGAAAAAGAAGCATTTCCTGTAGCTGCATCGATGGAGAGAGCGTAGTCATTGTAGTCATTTCCGATCCACCAGCTCGATATAGCGTTATCTGTACCGAGTCCTCAGAATCATCCGAGTCTCGTCGTACCATCCTGAGAGGTGAATCCATAGCGTCGTGCCCATCCTCATACTCCAGGTCCTGCTGCAGTGATACCGATTCCATATGTTGGATTGCCATAGTCGAGCCTGATACGATTTCCTACATCGAGCATCGTAGATGGAGTCATCGTATAGATACCGACCTTTCCATCAGTTCATATGAACATCCTATCACCACCATTGGTCTTGATCCTCAGTGGCTGATTATCGAGCGTTCAGAGAAAGTTTGCTGCTGTCGTTCCAGCATTTCCTACGACATTCCATGAGTCGATATATGACTGTCCGAGACAATCTGGCTTCATATAATTCGCTGGAGTTATTTTGAAGCCTACCATATACTGGTTTGCAGGACATGGATTGTCTACTGCATTCTTGAAATAGTCTGCGAATATACCTCCTGTATTGAATCCCACTGGAGTAGGTGGAGTGGCAGCACTGAGAGTAAGAGGAGGGAGACTCGTGAACGTGAGAGTAGCTATGAGTGCAGTAGAGAAGAGTGTTCGCAGAGATACCATAGTGGGGAGTATGAGGGGATAGAAAGGGAATGAGAAGGAGATGGTAGGAGATGGTAGGAGATGGTAGGAGATGGTAGGAGATGGTAGGAGATGGTAGGAGATGGTAGGAGATGGTAGGAGATGGTAGGAGATGCTTGATACTAGAGTCCTGGTGGTGCATCGATCATCATACGGGTGTCATACTCGACGATGAGGGATTTATTATCGAGGGTAGCGTCAAGGTATCCCCTATGGCGTGCTAGAGTATCTGGGAGGGTGAGTGTGGCTCATGACTGGAAGTCTCGGAAATAGTTCAGATCATAGCGCAGTGCCTGATCATAGGTACAGGTAGCTGCTGCTTCTGTATACGGACAATGTGGGTTTCCTGCAGTACCAGCACCTCAGATAGTATTACGAGAAATGACACTTCACTTGATATAGAGCTGGTAGTTCGGGAGATTGGTAGTCGAGAGTTTATCTGCATTGTAGAGTTTCCATGCACCCGCCAGCCTACGTGCAGAGTAGATGGATCATTCACCGATGAGACTCGATTGTATTTTCGTCACATCCCCTCGGATATAGATATTGCCTCAGACACCGAACTCGTTCTTTAGAGCGATGAGTGCATGGGTCGGAGTGTTATTCGGGAGGATGATACCGGTATCGACATAGATATCTCATCATACGACGACGAGAGAACGGGGAGAAGTAATGGTATTGAATACTCATTCTACAGTCGAATAGGAGACAAAGAAGTCAGGAGCACTTCCTGTATAGCTGTAGTAGACGGCACCATTGAGGATAGCTG
>JAYUQR010000005.1:0-6114 GCA_043756665.1 Candidatus Altimarinota bacterium
AGAATGAGACGTTCTAAAAACCAGATTCAATGTCAAGATGAAATGTATGATGTCTAGTGAGCAGTTACCCAAAATTCCCTTGCCTTAGTTCCAGAAAATCCTATACTTCCATACATGAATCCAATATCATATATCGAATCCGTGATCGAACAGATCGAGAACCTGAAACAGGAGAACAATTATCCAAAAGCTCGTCAGGTTGCCCTCGAAGCACTGAAGACGCATACGAGTGACTACCGCCTCTATGAGGAGCTCGCGGATATCTACCTCTTCGAAAATAACCTCGACCAGGCAGATGCAGTCCTCCAGATTGCTCGAGAGCTCCATCCAGCGTCTGGTACAGGGATGTATCTCGATGGCTATATCGCGACCGCGAAGGGGGAATTCGACCGAGCCATCACTGTCCTCGAGGCGGCGAATGTGAGCCTCCCGAACAATGCTGAGGTCCTCCGCAATCTCGGATGGGCTCATGTTATGCGGGCCAATGTACCGAAGTGACTCGCTCTCCTGCGTCGTGCACACACACTCGCACCACAGGAACCCATGATCATCAATGACCTTGCTGTTGCCCTCATGGCAAATGGATCAGAGGATGAGGCTCGCACGGTCCTCCAGAAGATCGGACAAGGACATATCGTCGACACGTTTAAAAATACTCTCTCCTAAATATGTTCTCCCTTCCCGTCTGAGATCTCCTCGCGAGCTACTCCTGAGACTCGAAATCATTCTCTTTTTCCTGAGCTGTCTATGATGGGTATTACACTGACCTCACTTTTCTCAAACCACTTGAATTCGATATCCGCATCGTCTCGATAGATGACGGAGTAGCGGTGATATTCGATACCCTCTCGACTGAGGTTCGATATGACGGGAATATCTATCCTGTGAATATTGCTGGATTCGAGAGAACCTGGAAAAGTCATGTCGATCCCCTCGAAGATGCTGATGATGTCCGACAGATAGAGAATGGTGGGCAGATTATAGACCTTGCACCAGTGATTCGGGAAGAGATTATTATGGCATGTCACGGCTTCTAGAGACCATTTTATCATCCTGAGGAACGAAGGATCTGTTCTCGTTTTTATAGTATTTTGATTGAATAACACCATCTTTGTCATTCCGGGCAAAGTCCCGGAATCTAGACTCCTGCATTCGCAGGAATGACAGATACAATATGTTGATCAAATGAAGATTCTATGATAGGAATTTTTCCAAAATATCTATATACTCCATTACCTTGCTACTACTCTCTTCAGTCTCCGTATCATGAGAAAGAGAGAATACTTCCATGAAAGTGGGATAAGAGTTTTTTGTCCGAGTTCATAGATATCTCAGCCAAATTTCTCCTTGAAAGCGGTAACTCACGCGAGATGTCCATCATCACTACATGGTCAGGCAATACCGAGAAAATCATACATCTGACATCCTCTACGCTTCCCTTCCTGTATCGCATGCCACTGGAGGAGGTATGGTGCCATGTGTTTTCGTACCTCGCGATCTGAGCTCGAAGCTCCATAATAATAGATGGCAGTATCTCAGTGGAAGACGAAAATCCCTGCCGCGATCACATTCCCAGCATAATAAGCGAAGGCAAGTCGAGTAGTATCACCCTGATCGAGAAATACCTCATAGTATGTTCGACTATTATGAGCAAATCCATCTCGATCAGTCGTCTCGGCTATGAGTCGCATCCACATATCTATATGCTCCACTGTTGGCTCAACCCACTTGACCGTCACTCATCTTTTCTCGGCAAGCCTGATGTTGTATCGTCACTTCTCATGCATCTGTGCGAGGAGTGAAGATTCATCCAGGGTGAGATCGAGTAATCGAGTATACGGCTCGAGAAATACTTTATAGGGTTTATCGTATTTTTTTTCAGATATTTCTATATCCCCATCTTCCAGATACTCTATCTGATAGAAGATCGCTCCATATCTACGAGCAATATCACTTCATCACTCGAGAAATGCATCACCAGAATATATAGAAGGAACCCCGAGTGAGAATGCTCCGATCTGCCCAAGCCCAAGAGAACGGAACTCGATAAGGAGCCTATGTCCTCTAACTTCGAATGACTCTACCCGAAGGACCTGATGAGAAGAGAAAAGGATATTTTCCCATCATTTTGACTGCCAGAAGCTCACTTTTCACTGTTGTTTCACATGATTCATGAGAAAAAGTCTATAGAAAAATAGGGAAAAGCAAAGGAAAAGTTGCATGAATACAAAAATCCTGCTATACTCAAGGAGTAAAAGTTATAGTTCTCAGTGTGGGAATCTCCCTTTCCAGTCTGTAATCTATAGTCTATAATCTCTAATCTCCCTTTCCTATGCTCACTCCACTCGAAGTCAATAAATCCAGCACCAATACTGGCGTACGCGTATTTGCATTTCGTGGCGAACTCGATGAGACGAACGTCGATACCTATTTCCCTGGTATTATCACCGATATCGGTGACTTCAATAAATCTCGGACACTTCTGGATTTCGCGGAACTCTCATACCTCAACAGTAAATCGATCGGATATATCGCTGATATCGCACAGCGAACGGAGGATGGTGAAGGGAAATTCGCCCTCTGTTGCCTCACGAATGAGGTCCGTGATACCCTCGATCTTGTCGGGATTACGAATATCATCCCTGTCTATGAAACACAGGACACAGCACTCATCGAACTCTCAAAGTAGAGAAAATAAAGTTGATTATTGAGAGAAATTATCTATTATAATACAAATATTAATTTTTACGTATGGCAATTTTTTATAGGCAAGACATAGAAAAATGAGAGACATCCAATCCTGAAAACAAGATCAAGGAGTGAACTCAGGCGCGTCTCGAAGCACTCCAAGTGGAGCTCACAAAAGCAAAAGATGCTGAACAAAGAAAGCGAATAAAAGAAGAGATACTTGCGATAAAGAGAGAATTTAATCGATCAAAGCAATTCGGAGAGGTGCTCAATAAAAAACCCGCTGAATGAAAAAACAATCTTGATTCTATATCTGCGGCTGATCTCATGCGTCTCGATAAAGAAGTATCGAAAGATAAAAGAGGTGAATTTCTCTCAAAGTCTTATCTCTATAAGAGAACAACTGATAATGAGGGGAATATCATGGAAGAACCTGTTGAGCAAAATAATATAAAGGAATGAGACATACTATTTGTTGATTTTGGGAAGAATAAGAGTGCGAATATGAGGATATGACTCTGACAAATGCTCGGAGTGGATGTAGAATTTGTTGAAGTAGAAGGGAAAGTAGGAAGACGCTCAATCGTAAATGGGAGAGTAGGATACTATACAAAACCATCTCCAGATTGATATATACCTGTTTTTACAGGAACAACTGTATCAATTCCATCTGCTTCTAAAATAGGAGTATTTATGACATGAAAAGACGCTATCCCTACGCAGAATACTAATCAAAAGGAGAGTGATTCAGCGAATGATATTTATATAGAAAGGCTTGAACAGCTTCCTGAAACATCAAATGTCGAACTTTCAGTGAATATGAGAATTGCTTTTGACTTTTTCAAGAAAAATGCAGATGGAAAACTGACTGATTTCCAGATTGCATGAATACTCGCTAATATATGGCAGGAAAGTAAATTCAATCCAAGAGCTAACAATGATAATAAAACATTTTGAATCTTTCAATGGAAACAAGACCGTATAAATAAGATCATAGAATGAACAAAGCCAAACTCCATAGATATAAAGACAGCTACACTCGAACAACAGCTAGAAGCAGCATGGTGGGAAATAACACAGGATCCATATGAGAAAAAAGTATACCCATTACTCATGGCTACAAAAACTGCAAACGAAGCTGCATGAGTATTCGTCAGAGAATTTGAAAGACCTGGGGATATCGAACTTGAAATGCAAAATAGATGAAAAATAGCAGAGAATATAGATAATCAGTTCAGATTCGTCAATAATCCTGAATTAGCGAGTATCGCTGAATGACCTGCAAATCAAGCAATATTGGGACTTGCCCTTGAAGCTCAGAGAAACTGAGATGTTCTTTGAGCCGCGCATTGTACTGATTGGATAAACTTAATTTATCTCAAAACAGTTGGCAAAAGAGTATATGATACTCGTTTATACTATAATGGTACTCAAGAAATTGAAAAATGAACGAAAATAGGTTGAATACCTGCTAGCAATCATCAGCTCTGAATGATTCGCCCATGAATGCATATCCTAGTAGATAAACCAAAAAGTAATGAATATAACCAATGAAGAACTCATAGTTTTATCGCACTTTCTGCTCCAATCGATGGAATTATAAAGGTAATTAGTTATCCGAATGATGGTATTCCACCAAAAATTGAAATGTATGATCTTTATGCAGGATGACGTTGAGATAAAGATGGAAAAGTTCTGCGTATACAAGGTGTATAATCTTAAAACAACACCCCCTGCCCCTCCGATACTTTCTGGAGGGGTTTTTGTATGGCAAGAAGTCGTTTGTAGTCTTCCTTCAGATCATATCCACGTATCTCGATATCACGCATGAGGAGAGAGGAAATGAAGTCACCACAATCGACAAGATTGGTATGAATACTGTATATTTCTCTATCTACACCGAGTATGATCCTGTCAGTATCGGTTGCGAGAATACAGACTCATATTTTTACTATACGATCGGATAACTCTTCGAGTCACTGGAGCGAGGTCACTTCGGTAGATTTCTGCTTCTCTAGAGACTTCACTACCACGACCTCATCACGAGGGAGGAGGGAACGGAACTCATACTCCCTGAGAGTATCCTGATAGTCTTTTCTCGATATATGTGCCCTGAGTGTATCTGATTCTGTCAGGTGGAGCGTGACATCGAGGTCGGTGATGATGGTCGCGAGCTTCTGTGAGAGGAAAGCATTGTCTTTCTGATCGAGGAGTGTTGATTGTATTTTTGGAGTGAGCTCAGTGATATGTTCATAGACTCACTCAAGGGTATTATATTTCGAGAGGAGTTCTTCTGCTTTTTTCGGTCCGAAACCTGCAATTCCAGGAATATTGTCTGAGCTATCACCCACGATGGCAAGATAATCCCGAACCTGTGTGACTGGCACGCCGAATTTTTCGAGCACATCCTTTTCTTTCATGAATTTCTGCTTCATCGCATCATAGATATGGATATGTCCATCTCGGACGAACTGACAGAGATCCTTATCTGATGATATGATCACGAACTGATAATCAGTCCATCCATTCGAACGCTCTGTGACCAGTGAACCAATAATATCATCAGCTTCATATCCATCCTCCGAAAGGATTCGAATTCCTGCTGCCTCGAACAGCGCAAAAACACCATCTATCTGCGATCGAAGATTATCTGGCATACGATCTCGTTGTGCCTTATATGCACTATATTCTCGAGCACGGAAACTCTGCCCGACATCGTTCGCGATGATAATAGAGTCACTCGGATGCTCATCAGAAAGAGCCTTTAGGAACTTGGCAACTCAGAATATCGCATTCACCACGCGACCATCGCGAGTATGCATCTCAGGGATCGCATAGAACATCCGATAGATCAGATTATAGGCATCGATGATGAAGAGAGTTTTAGGCATGATTTCGTGGGTCACGTGCAAATGGGAGAAATGAGTCTTCCAAGATACTATAGATATATGGCACCTCGTCAATATGACTTATTTTTCCATTGTGCAGACGAGAGGAATGGATGAACTCCGTCTGAGAAATCATGACACCCACATGGTTGACCATGTATTTCCCGTGTGTCTTGGACATTCTCTCGAAAAATATAAGATCGCCCACCTGTGCTTTCTGAAGAGAGAATTTCCGTGATCATGAAGCAAGTAGGGCATTCGGAAGATCGCCAATATACCCGATAGGAAGTCTGAAGTCAGAAGAAGCACAGAGGAGCCATCTCACTGCAGTGACACAGTCGGTAGTACCTGGAGCAGCATCATAGCACGACCCCCCGGACATACGATGTCGAGAGGATTTTCTCCTGAGCGAATCAGAATCGTACAGGATCGAAGGAAGCATACGGAGGGCGAATAATAACTATCCACCTCTAGAAGAGGTGGTTTTAGCAAAAAGACCCTAGAAGGGTCTGTTAACGTCTGTGCGTTTGGAAGCTAG
>JAYUQR010000006.1:0-6039 GCA_043756665.1 Candidatus Altimarinota bacterium
CCACAGAAACAACACACCCTCCTCACCTCCCTCACTGAGGGAGGGATAAAACCACAGAAACAACACACCCTCCTCACCTCCCTCACTGAGGGAGGGATAAAACCACAGGAACAACACACCCTCCTCACCTCCCTCACTGAGGGAGGGATAAAGCCACAGAACCACACACCCTCCCTCTCTTAGGAGAGAAGAGAATCGAAATGACAGAATCTATTCTATCAAACTATTTATGTATGCAGACAGGTACCATCATGACATCGATCGGAACGAGACTCAGAGCATGGAAGAAGTGGATCTCTATCCTGCTCGGTATAGGTGTCGTATGCTGAGTAGGCATACTCCTCCTCACGGCTCTCGTCACACATAGTCCACTCAGAGGAGATCGTATCGTGATACTCTCGCATGATCATCGGTATGCATTCATCCTCGAAGCCTACCGGACTGAGGTACTCGGACTCATCTCCTATCATAACTATACTCTCTCGAGTGTGCGAGATGGCGTGACTGCGAATGAGACCATAGGATTCACATCGTTCTCGGATGGTATTGTTCCACAAGGGAGTCTCAGGGCATATATGAGGTCAGATGCGTATGAGATGGCACATGTTCAGGTTACTGGGACTTTTGATTTTGCTGGTTACAACGAGATCTCCTTCTCATCCGCACTCCTCCAGGGCGACTACGTCACGAAGACGAATCCTGAGTATTTCCGCTATATGAGTGTCGGGGAAGGGGAGATCCGTATCGGAGATACGATCCTGCCCGCGCATATCCTCATCGATACGACCCTCGCGAGTGATGGAGCGGCATCCCAGCTCGCAGAGGGGACACATGTCCGAGGGAAACTCTGAGCATTCTGGGATACGGATGGCGACTTCCGATATTTCGATATGACGGCGATCGATACTCTCGCGAAAGAGGATAACTACACTCCCCATCAGTACCTCCTCACGAAGTCGCATGACGGTATGTTGAAGCGATATGATGACTACACCCTCGAACCGATAGGGAATGGATACTATACGCTCGAGACATCAGATCTCTCGATGACGCTCTGACCGATCGTATCGACTCCACAGGAGGACCACTATGATATCTACTCATTCACATCGAATGATGAGAACTCTGGATTCATGAATCTGTATAGGAATTAGGGTAAAAGGTAAAAGATAAAAAGTGTCAGGTAGCAGGTAGTAGGAATCCAGCAAAAAAATAGATTCCGGGACTTCGCCCGGAATGACAAAACGGATAGGTATAGCCCAATTTATTTATGAAGTTCTCATAACTCATCCCTCACTTCATGTTTTCACTTATCCCACTCTTCCTCCTCTTCCTCCTCATCCTCCCACTCCAGACTTTCGCTGTCCCTCCTCCTGATTTTATCATCCAGGCGGTTTCGCAGATTGCGGTATTTTTCACACTCGGATTTGCATTCCTATCGAGTGTATTCTTCATGTTCAGGCAGTACTTTCGAGCACAATATGCGGGACATAGAAAAAGAGTCCTCTTGATGGTCTTCCTCGTATTTGTTTTGCTCATTGTCTGATGATATTTCTTGATTCGATAGGATAGTATGAGAGTAAAAAATCTATATATCGGTAATAAGGCAAAAAATCTTCTTTTTCTCCGAGAGAATGGTTTTCAAGTACCAGATTTTCGTATCATCACCCCCGAACAAGTACTCGAAATCGCCACGCATCCTGAAATGTCTGAGGCCATTATTCATGGTGTTCTTGGAGACTTTGCTCCGTGATTATTTGCTGTACGCTCATCTGCCTCGACTGAGGATGGAGTGATTCACTCAAACGCGGGACAGTATCATACGGAGATCGCTGTTTCACTTGAGGGGTTGCATCGAGCAATACTGGAGACGATTACTATTTCCCGAGCCAAACTCGAATCCAATGAGAGCCTCGCACTGATCCTCCAGGCGTATATCGAGCCAGATATTTCTGGTGTCTGTTTCACGCGGGATCCATCCTGATGACGCGAATATGTTCTCGAGTATCATCAGGGAAGGGGAATCGATCTCGTCGGAGGGGAGATCATCCCAGAGACGATTCATGGCTACTGGACAGATGCACTGTCCTTCGATAGTATAGAACTCGATCTTGCAGTATTCATTTCGATCGAGAACTTATTCGATTCACCACAGGATATCGAGTGGTGTATCCGTGATGGTGCACTCTATATACTCCAGTCTCGTCCGATCACGACGATACCTGATGAGGTATATCGATCCATACTTTTTCTCGAGACGCAGTTATCAGATATCGAAGGTGATTATTATTACGAGAAAACGGGAGTCACAGAGGTTGCTCCTCGCCCTGTTTCATTCACTCTTTCTCTCCTCAGGTATATCTATGCTCAGAATGGACCGATCGATAAAATATATCAGAGACTTGGGATTACGTATCGTGTAAGGGATTTCCTGAAGGTATTCGGTGCGGATCTCTATGTCGATCGAGAATGGGAGCTCCAGACGCTGCTTCCTGCCTACTCTCTCCTGAATCGTGAATACAAGCCAAAACTTGCGTCATGAAAGTGACTCTGGATGACACTGAGGAATCTCTATTCTCTGGCCCGTGGCGTCGATGGGAAAAAATATTGAGAGCAGATTTTAGCGAAACTTACGAAAAATCCTCCACCAAAAGATCTCAAGGAAGCACTGGATCAATTTCTCCGTGATTATGAGACAATCTTTCTCGTGAATCTCTCTGCAGCAGCCGCACTTGAAAAGCTCAGATCACTTCTCGGGAAGGAACAATCAAGGCTTGCCGATATTCTCACACTCGGATCGATAGGGGAATGATCGCTTCAGGATCAACCCCCTCAATGATCTACTCATGGACTGATCGGGAACTCACTCGATATCGGGGATGAGACGTCCTTCATGACCTCACTTGCTTGAGCGAGGGAACCATCTGAGTCGGCCCGAGAGTGGTTCGCCTCTGTTCCAGAGTGGAAACGATGACTCCTCCAAAAATCCATCGATATTGCAGTGTTCGCAGATCAATGGAGAGAATATGGACGCATCCTCATGGTGAAAAATCTCTCAAAAATTAGAACACATCTCTTCGAACTTGCGGAAAAAAATGGATTCGATAATCTTCGAAATATTTATTTCTGCTCGATCGATTCCTGTCTCGCATGAGATTTCTCTGAGGCGAATGCGATCGAGCAAAAGAAGCAATTCGAATCCGATTGCATCTATACGCTTCCATCTTCGATCACGCGACATTATCGGATAATAGATCAAGTGAATCTCGGGGTGTCAGCAGGGAAGGTGACGGGAATACTGGTCGATATGGGTACAATCGACTCAACTTCTCGGCCGAGAATCCTCTTCACGGAACATCTTTCCCCTGATCTCTATCAGCACTTCGGTCAGATCGACGGTATCATCTCGAAACATGGGGGGATGCTCTCACACCTCTCGATCCTCGCACGTGAATCAGGAATCCCTGTTGTCATCGCTTCGAGGGGGGATCTCATTATCTGAGAGCGGTATGAGATAGATGGGGGGAGTGGGGAGATCGAAAAGAAGAGGATTTCTCAGTCAGAAACAGATTCTCGCTTCGCAAGAATGACAAGAAAAGAATAACCTCCCTTTTGTCACCCTCAGAGAGGGTCTGCTCCTGAAACAGGAATACTGGATCAGATTCTCGCTTCGCAAGAATGACAAGAAAAGAGTAACCTCCCTTTTGTCACCATCGAAGAGGGTCTGCTCCTGAAAGAGGAATACTGGATCAGATTCTCGCTTCGCAAGAATGACAAGAAAAGAGTAACCTCCCTTTTGTCACCATCGAAGAGGGTCTGTTTAGATTTCTTTATCCAGTAATAGTCTCATACAGATCGTTCCATCATGGATTCATCGATTCAATAAGCTGTACCTTCTCCTTTCTGAGAAAATGTTTCAATTCTTTCTCTCTGGCTATAGCATTATAGGCATAGTATGTAGATTCGAAGTATACAAGCTTATGGCACTTATATTTTTTCGTAAAGCCTGCTATTGATCATGTTTTATGCTCTCAGATCCTACGTATCAGATCATTAGTCATCCCAATATAGAGGACACCAGATTCACTTGCAAGTATGTAGGTATAGAATCGGTATTCTTTATTCATACGCTATAACTGAGGAAACAGATACAGATTCTCGTTCCGAGAATGACATAGTATTATGAAAATAATGAAAGACTACCGTATCCTCCCTTCGACAATCCCTTCGAGGATCTCCATGAGGCGATCGGGATCATGACGGATATAGTCACCCGTCGTACTCACGAGGTCTCGTTCGATTACTCTATATCCTTTTCCTTCGAATTGGCTCGGATCCTTGATCTTGAGGGGGCGCTTACTCTCCTCGCTCTTGTACTTCGAGACGATTTCTTCTGAGATGATACCGTTATTCACGATGACATAGTCGAGTTTTCCAGGATCGATATAGTGCTCGATCGTATCGACGAAATCGATCACTTCCATATTCGTCGTCTCACCACGCTTGGTCATAGCATTTACTATATAGATGATCTTTGCTCATGTCTGGTCGAGTGCCTCTCGCATGCCGAGTGAGAGGAGGTTCGGGACGAGAGTCGTATAGAGATCTCCAGGTCCGATGATGATATAGTCGGCCTCCACTATGGCTTTTTTTGCACGAGGATTGATATTGCCCTCATTTCCGACGAGCCAGGCATCGACGATATTCTGGTCGAGATTGTGTGAACGTTCGAATCTATTTTTGTCTGAGACATCGATATACTTCTCTCCCACGATCTCAGTCCCATCCTCGAATCTGACTCCGAGATGGACATCCTCGAGAGTCACTGGGATGACAGTTCCACGCACATCGAACATCTCGCTCATAGACTCTATCGCTCGCTCATAGTCTCCCTCGATATCGACGAGAGCAGTGAGGAGGATATTCCCGATCTTGTTCCCTCAGATGACTCACTCTTCTTCGATAAATCGATATTCGAACAGTTTTCGAACCATAATTGTATTTTTTGCGAGAGCAGTGATGGCTCATCGGATATCACCTGGAGGGAGGATTCCATATTTATCTCGGATTTCACCGGTTTTTCCTCCACTGTCAGCGACTGAGACGATCGATGATATGGTATAATTTTCATGTTTTTTGAGTCCTGTGAGGACATTGAAGTTTCCGGTGCCTCAGCCGATGGTGACGATATTGATAGACATACTGTATGGAGATGGAAATTATTTTGCTTTTTCGAACGAATAGGATAGGATTATAGTGTTTTTATATTTTTATCAACTCCATATATGCCAGGATACATTATTTTCCTTCTCGTTGTGCTCGCCATACTGATCCCAATGTCTATCCGAAAGATCACACAGGGGGAGGTCGGACTCAGAGAATGGTTCGGTCGATATACGGATACAGTCGGGCCTGGGATATTTTTCCTCATACCAGGGATCCAGTCTGTCCGCAAGGTCGATATCCGAGAACAAGTTGTCACGGTTCCTGAGCAACAGATCATCACTCGGGACAATGTCGGAATGGCCGTCGATGGAGTGATCTATGTCCAGATCGTCGATCCTGTCCAGGCAATATACGATATCAATAATGTCTTCATGGCGGTTGTGAATCTCGCACAGACCAATCTCCGTAGTGTCCTCGGAACGATGTCCCTCGATGAAACTCTCTCGAATCGAGAGTCGATCAATATCAGACTCCTCGAATCCCTCGATCGTGAGACAGGAAAATGGGGAATCAAGGTGCTCCGTGTCGAAATCAAGCGTCTCGATCCACCCGATGATATCCAGAATGCCATGAGCAAGCAGATGAAGGCCGAGCGTGAGAAACGAGCTCAGATCCTCGAAGCTGAGGGATACAAGGTAGCGCTCATCACAAAATCAGAGGGAGATAAACAGTCTCAGATCCTCCAGGCTGAGTGACAAAAAGAATCTCAGATCCTCCAGGCTCAGTGAGAAGCCAATGCTAAGGTCGCGATCGCAGAAGCAACAGCGAAGTCTCTCGAACTCGAGTCCAATGCCGCTGAAAAGTTCTTCAAGT
>JAYUQR010000007.1:0-5949 GCA_043756665.1 Candidatus Altimarinota bacterium
AAAAATTCACAAGCAACTGGATGACGGATTTTATCGCAGGAAAAATAAAAAGTGAAAAACAAGAAGAAAATACTTTATTTGAAAGTGAAGAAAAAGAGAGTTTTATTCCAACGGAAGCTCTTGTATTTTCGAGTGAAGCACAGGCAGTATTCGATGCTGGACGCGAACTCTGGAGATACTATCACTCTCAGAGTAATATCAATGTCGATGCGAGCTTCTATGATATCAGAGAGTATTTCCAAGGGAGAAGTGAAAATGGAAGGATGCATCCAAGAAGTAATGATACAAAGTATAGCGAGCTTATTTGGGAACTGAGAAATACTCTCGATATTCTCAGCGATAAAATAAAACCAAAAGTCTATGAATATGGATTTTTAAAGGATTAACTACACTACGATTCAGAAATAGAAAACAAAAACTCGAACTCATAGAGGCTCTCAATCCAGAATGGCAAGACCTGACGGAACAAATAAAAGAGTTGATCTAGTATCCTGGATTGCTTCGCCCCCCAGGGGGACTTCTCTCCTCGTTTCACTCGGATTCACCTTTTTCCTCGCAATGACGGTGCCACAGGAACTCTGGATTGCTTCGTTCCTCGCAATGACAAAAACAAAAATCCAACTTCTAGCCCCTATTCCTCCATTCGGCCATTCTCCTATTTCCTTCCTGTTCGATTCTATCTGCTGACTGCTTTTATCTATAAACTGCTTCCTATGTCCGAACTCCTCCTCCAGAAAATCCTCCACTTTCCCAGGTCCAAAACCCTCGGAGAGTGAAGGGAGAAATACCTCCGAGACGTCCACTCTCGCCTCATGCCTGGATCTTGCCAGATGGTACCGACGGGTGCATTCGGCAAGGTCAATATCTGTATTATGCATTTCGGCTGGGATCTCAATCACTGTAATATGCACCTTGCAGAACTCGCGTGACAGCTCAAAGGAAATATCGAATCCATCCCTTCAGGGATTTTCCATGGCAATATCGCGGCTGTTCCATGAATCTCAGATGGAATTGCAAACGGTTCACCTGCCATGCGCGCTTCCCTCGCTTCTCGTGACTTCATGACGACTGATATCGTGAATCACTATATCGGAACCCCCTATCACGGACTCATCCTGATCCCTGGGTGTGATAAAAATATGCCCGCAGCAGCGATGAGTCTCCTCTATACCGACGAGCCCGGATGGATCCTCTGTGGTGGGAGTATCAAACCGGGAGAGAACAATTCTGATATCGTCACCGTGTATCAGGCATCAGGAAAGAAAGACCGTGGAGAGATCACCGAAGAACAGTATGCGCATATCCATGAGAAAGCGTGTCCATGAGCCTGAGCCTGTGGCGGGATGTATACAGCGAATTCGATGTTCACGATTTTCGAAGCGATGGGACTCACTCCTCTCTATGGTTCATCGACTATGGCGGAAGACAAAGTGAGTCATGGCGAGAAAATCGACACGGCAAAACTCACCGAAGATATCATCGTGCATCACCGAACTCCATCGAAATATATCACTAAGGGTTCATTCGAAAACGCGGTACGTATCCTCTGTGTCCTCGGTGGTTCGACCAATCCTGTCCTGCATCTCCTCGCGATGGCTCAGGCGACAAAAAATTGGGAACACCCAATTCACCTCACTGAAGACGATATCGAAAGGATCTCGAAGGCAACACCATTTATCGCGAATCTCGCACCCAATGGAAGTCACCGTATGCAAGCTCTCTCGCAGAAAATGGCGGTACGCCGACTGTACTCCGTTATATGCTCGAATATGGTCATCTGGATGGCATACAGGAAACACTTACTGGGAAAACTCTGAGAGAGGAACTCATGAAACTCGATCCATCTGAATATCAGAAAAATCTCGATGCCTTGTTTGCCGAGGAAATATTGAAGCCGTTCGATACTCCCTATCTCGATCGTGGGCATCTCGTCTACCTCCAGGGGAATATGGGTGGAGGATGGACGAAGGTATCCAATGCTGGACTCGAAGAATTCAGAGGAAGAGCCATCGTATTCGAGAATGAGCAGGACTTCCTCGCGAACTACCAACATCGAGGGATTGCTGCGGGATCGATGGTCGTCATCCGCAATATGGGACCAAAGTGAGGTCCTGGTATGCCCGAGATGCTCACTCCGACCTCGAAGATTATCGGTGCCTATGGTATGAACACGAGGATCTGACTCATGACGGATGCTCGATTCTCTGGAGGATCAGTCGGTGGGGCTCCGATCATCGGACATATGGAAGAGGATGGGAATATCCGACTCATCGAGAATGGAGATATCATAATCATTGATCCTCGGAAAAATCTCATGAAACTCGATATCTCTCCTGATGAAATACAATCTCGTGAGGCACGACATATCCCATATATTCGCTCAGAGAAGCATATCCCGATGCCACTCAGACAGTATGCTCGCGGGAATCCGAATCCCCGCACGGGATCTCTCAGTATCGAGTTTTAACGGATATATCACGTCTTTCTCCTCCTTACTATCACCTACTATCTACAACCTACTCTCTATGATCCCTTTCGACTCTATCCGTGCTGCTGAGAAAAAAATCCGCACCCTCTTCGATCCGACTCCACTCGAATACTCGAAACGACTGTCGAAACTCTATAATGCTGAGGTATATCTCAAACGCGAAGATCTCACTCCTGTTCGTTCGTATAAGATCCGTGGAGCCTATAACTGTATGTCGAGCCTCACGGAATCAGAGAAAAAAAGAGGAATCGTCGCAGCCAGTGCTGGCAATCATGCACAAGGTGTTGCATATAGTGCTGCAAAACTCGGAATATACGGAAAAATCTTTATGCCACGACTCACTCCAGAGCAAAAAGTCTACAAAACCAAACAATTTGGATGAGAATTTATCGAAGTTGTCTTGGTATGAGATACCTTTGATGATGCTTTCAAGGAGTCAAAAAAATATGAATCATCCTCAGGATCAGTATTCGTCCATCCATTCGATGATGAGTGTATCATCGCTGGGCAAGGCAGTGTCGGACTCGAGATCTATGAGTGACTCGGAGATATGAGTCCTGATATTATCCTCTGTCCGGTCTGAGGGGGAGGACTCGTGAGTGGCCTGATCTCTGCATTCCGTGGACTTGGTGCGGATACTCGCATTATCTGAGTGGAGCCTGAGTGAGCACCTTCAATGCTCCGATCTCTCGAAGCGCATGAGAATATCGCCCTCGATAAGATCGAGACCTTCGTCGATGGTGCGAGTGTGAAGCGCGTCGGTGAGAGAAATTTCGCGATCGCAAAAGCATATGATCTCGAAGTGCTCACCGTCCATGAGAATGCTGTCTGTACCACGATGCTCGAGTTTCTGCATGAGGAAGGGATCGTCACGGAACCAGCCGGTGCTCTCGCCGCGACGGCTCTCTACAAGATGAAGCATGAGATCGTGTGAAAGAAGGTCGTTGTAGTCCTTTCGGGGAGCAATTTCGACTTCGAGAGACTCCATGAAGTGAAAGAACGGTCACTGAAACACGAAGGTCGAAAACGATATCTCCTCATCACCTTCCCTCAGCGACCTGGTGCACTGAAGGAATTTATCAATCTCCTCTGACCTGACGATGATATCGCGCGATTCGAATACCTGAAAAAATGAAGTAAGGGAAAAGCCCCAGCACTTATCGGCATCGAGACATCAGATCCAGCGAACTTCACACACCTCTTCGCAGAACTCGACCGCCACGGTATGCCCTACGAGGATATCACGAACAATCAGATATTTTATGACCTACTCATCTAAAGTAATACTTCACTAAGTAATGCTCTTTCCATAAAACAGTATCAAGACTCAAAAAGCCCTACCATTCCCTACCATTCCCTACCATTCACTACCAATCTCATATGCACACCATCTCTACCCCTCTGGCTCCAGCTGCTATTGGCCCCTACTCTCAGGCAATCGCGGTCGGAGATTTTCTCTATCTCTCCGGACAAGTTGCGCTCGACCCTAATACCATGATGATGGTACAGGATACTCTCGAAGATGAGGTCGAGCGTATTATCGCGAATATTCGTACTGTACTCACCGAGGGAGAGCTCGAAATACAGAACGTGGTGAAGACGACGATTTTTCTCACGGATATTGCTGACTTCCAGAAAGTGAACGAAGTCTATGGAAAACACTTCTCTCACAAACCAGCTCGCTCGACGGTCGGTGTCGCTGCTCTACCGAAATGAGCACGTGTCGAGATCGAGTGTATTGCGTATCGTGGAAAATAGATTTGGCTGGCAACTAAAGAAATCTGCCGGTCATCCTGAGTGAAACGAAGGATCCAGGTATCAGAAAAGTAATCGCAGGAACTCTGGATTCTTCAGCTTCGCTTCAGAATGACGATACCAAAAGAATCAAGCTCTAAACTTCAAACTTCTAAGACTCCAACATTCCAAGAATCTAAGATTCTTACACTCTATCTCCTATCTGCTATAACCATGTCCTCCAAAAACTTTCTCCCCATCGCCTACCATCAGTGAGAGTGGAAACCATTTTCTGAGGCGAATATCTCGATCGCGACTCATGCACTCCACTATGGTACTGGAGCATTCGGTGGGATGCGTGCTACTCCTGATCTCGAGAATCCCCATGAGATACTCCTCTTTCGCCTGCCAGATCATGCTCGACGACTCGCTCAGAGTGCTAAGTTTTTTGGAATATGAGCTCCTTTTGAAAGGAGCTGTCGCGAAGCGACTGAGGATTTTCCTATTTCGGACACTCCAAGGTTTTCTCAAGCCTATTTCGAGGAGATTATCCGAGAATTCATCGTCCGCAATAAACCAACAAAACCTATATATATCCGCCCACTCCTCTACACGAGTGATCTCGATCTCTCACCTCGACTCCATGATATCGAGTGGGACGTCACTCTCTATGGGCTCGAGCTCGGTGACTACCTCGCTCCTGGTGGTATCACCTGTACGGTGAGCTCATGGATGCGACAGCAAGATGCGAGCTTCCCGCTCAGAGGCAAGATCACGGGCGCCTATATCACGAGTGCTCTCGCGAAGACTGAGGCACACAAGCGTGGATTCGATGAAGCAATCCTCATGAATGCCGCAGGAAAAGTCAGTGAAGGAAGCGCTATGAATATCTTCATTGTCCGTGGTGGAATCATACGAACTCCAGCTGTGACTGAGGATATCCTCGAAGGGATCACGAGAGCGAGTGTGATCGAAGTCGCACGATCGATGTGATATACCGTCATCGAGTGACAGATCGATAAATCAGAACTCTACATCGCGGATGAAGTCTTCTTCACGGGTACTGCCGCGCGTATCACTCCCGTGAAGCAAATCGAACACTACATGCTCTCAGAACAGCATCCGATCACCGATATTCTGAAGGCTCGACTGGATACAATAGTTCTCTGAAATGATAAAGAGTTCGGGAAGTGGGTGGAGAGGGTGAGGATATAAATTTTTTTGACATTTGCCGAGAAAAATCTACTCTACAAATATCTACATCTCATCCATTTCCTCTTATGTTTTCTCCCATGTGAAAGGTCGGGATTGCCCTCATCGGACCATCAGGTACAGGTAAGACGACTATCGGAAAGATCCTCGCAGAAAAACTCCATATGCACTTCCATGATATGGATGATGAGTGACTCGAGTGAGCTTGGTGAATAGGATGAGTCGCACGAGTCCTTCTCGAAAGATGAGAGGAAGGATTCCTCGATGCCGAGGAAAAGTTTATACTCGACGCATACGGAAGATGAGATGAAGGGAAAAAATATACGCTCGACCATATGATCCTCGCGACTTCTGGAAGTCTCGTCCTTGAGACAGAAGCGATAGAGTTCATCCGCGAGAGGATGATAACACTCTACCTCGACCTCGATGATCAGGAAGTAGCTCGACGTGCCCACGAGCGTGGGGTATCGCGCATAGTAGGGATGAATGGAGAAAATCCTCGATTCGAGAGGATA
>JAYUQR010000008.1:0-2288 GCA_043756665.1 Candidatus Altimarinota bacterium
TATAGACAAAATCAGTAGCATTCGGAATCTCTGTCGTGATATCGACTGATATCGGTGCATATTCCATGATTTTTCATTCGATGAGCATCAGTGTATCACTCACTGAATCAGGATCTCCACATGCTTTCTTAAATGGTATTTTGAATACATAAACATAGAATCTTCTTCGTGAAAGATTTTCTATCTGTTCTGTATTCAGTACCCTGTTGGGCATAAATACCACTTTTCCCTCATCACTCATGATCTTCGTATAATTGAGATTGATCTCTTCGACGATTCCTTCGAGATTTTTGACTCGGATGGTCTCACCGATCTCGAAAGTTTTACTCATGATGATAGAGAGACTTCAGAGGAGATTCGCTATGATGTCCTTGCTCGCGAGGGCGAATATCACTCATCAGATTCCTGCACCAGCGAGGAGTCCACCCGTATTGATCCCGGTTTCCTCGAGGATGATAAATCCTCAGGCGATCCAGATAAGGAGGAGGATGATAAATCGGATTGTTGGAAGAAATTTGCGTATCACCAGATGTTCCATCGAGAAGGCATATTTGACCTCATGACAGATAAAGCTCACAATATTGGTAATGATGAGGATGACGAAAAATCCTCGAAGGACAATATATCCCTGATCAATATGAGTCCAGGTGCTTGGTCAAAAATCAAGTATCTTTGATGCAATGATCATCTGATAGAGAATCACGACAAATGAAAGGCAGATGATCCAGGAGATCAAATACCAGAGATGTGCTATTCGATTTTTCATAGAGAATGCTTCTGTATAGGGGCACTCTATCATAAGTGAATCAAATATGCAATTTTCTGATATTCTTACAATAAGAAGTTTTTATATACCCGTGTCGATATACTTCCCATCTCGAATCCCTGATAGGCAGGTTCTATGTTTTTTCCCATGCTCGCCCCCATGAAAGTGATAAATGGAAAGAAATGATCTGGTGTTGGGACTGCCAAATCCGATCAGGGAAGTTTCTGATAATCGATGATCGAGCTGTATGTGTCACTCTGACAAATCTCTTCGATTGAGTGGTCAAAATCTCGAGCCCAATTGGGCGTCACTCATTTATTCCAGTCGATCATCCGGAGATTGTGGACGATATTCCCACTGGATATGAAGAGTGTCTCATCATCAAAATTCTCAGCAAGAATCTCCCCAACATGGAAGTGGTATTGAGCAGGGAGGTTATAGGGGACTGAAATGGGAATGATCGGAATATCAGCCTCTGGAAAGAGATGTATGAGGACACTCCAGATACCATGATCGATCCCTCTGTGTGAATTAAATGTATTATGTATTCAAGAACCTGTAAAGATTTCTCAGAGTGAACGGGATCATTCGATATCGGTATGCACAGGATACTGCACAGTATACAGCTCGGGTGGGAATCCATACATATCATAGATCATCTGGGGATGAGGATGGTTTTCTATCTCTATAGTTTCCCCATCGGTGATAGAGTGTGCTGATTGTATAATGATCCTCCTCGGTTTTTCGAAAGACTTCCCGAGATTTTTCAGAGCTCGAGTGAAGGGTGTATCGAGAATCGCATTCATCGGATTTCCATGATCGATATGGATACTGCGCATATAATTACTTTATAATATAAACTAAAATAAGTGTAGGGGATTTCCAGAAAAATACAAATATAAATTGATACCCTCTCATTTTTCTCTATAATGCCACCAACCCTATTTCTCATGTCCTTCGTCCATCTTCATACACATACCCACTATACATTCCAGCGGTCCCTCGGTAATCCTGATGGGCTTGCGAAGCGTGCCAAAGAGCTCGGTCAATCTGCTATTGCAATCACTGATGCAGGGAATCTTTATGGGGCATTCGAGTTCTATCGTGCCTGTCAAGATGTCGGGGTCAAACCGATTATCGGGGTCGAATTCACTCTCTCGAAGAAAGGAAGAATGAATAAGGATAAGGATAATGAGCTCTTCGAAATTGTTCTTCTCGCGAAAAATGTTATAGGATATAGAAATCTTATCGAACTCGTGACTCTCTCACAAGTTGAGTGATACTACAATGGTCGTCCGAGAATCGATTTCGAACTCCTCGAATGATATTACTCCGATATCATCGCCCTCTCTGGATCACTCTATGGTGAGATCGGACAGATGATCGTCACTGGAAAAGAGGAATCGAAAATCTGCGAAAGAATAGAGTACTATAGAAGCCTCTTCGGGAAAGAAAATTACTTTCTCGAAATCGAAGAACATCCAGATAGGCCCATGCAACCGAAGATCAATGAGTCTATCAT
>JAYUQR010000009.1:0-2258 GCA_043756665.1 Candidatus Altimarinota bacterium
GTCATCAAGCTCGGATACCTGTACATAGAGTGGCGTATCAGCCATATCGAGATCATCCTCAACTATTCACATCTCTTCTATGATCTCTCTCGAAAGTCATATACGGAAATCTTCTCACCATGAGATTCATCCACCAGGAAGATCATACATACCGCCGTCCTCTCGATAGAATTCTGATTTTTTATCCCCGTATCGTTCTTCTTTGAGAAGGAGGATTTCTCAGGATGAATTCATAGCTACTGCCTTCACGGTGATACGGTAGAATCCTTTCGGGATTTTCTTTCCTCGACGAAAGTACGATTCACCGAGATGTGGGAGATATGGAGGGAGAAATAGGGTCATTATTTTCGAGTACGATAGAATATTATAAAGAGTATAATGAAATTCATAAAAATAACAGAGCTTGAGAAGAGGATTGTAGTGAGAGTATAGATCGAAAGTGAGATGAGTGCGAGACTATGTTTAACAGTCGAAAGTATATAGTATGCAATAGGTTCACTCTCTGGTTTTCTCCAAAGCTTTCGAAAGGTCGGAATATAGCAGATACTATCGGCAAAAGTAGCCAATACTGTAGCGTAAAGAGGATTTTTGGTAAAGGCCCATATAGATATAGCAAGAATTGCCAGAATTACCGACATAATATCGATTGTATCACCTGTTTTTTCTCCATATCGAAATGCGAGGATGGTAACTATAGCACAAATGACTGCTGTCACACCAAGCATAGCACTCCCCCATCATCCTCATCAGGCTATCTGGGCTCAGAATGAGACACATCAAACAAATGTCCACGTTCACCATGAATAGAGATGGGGTTTTGTTTTTCATGCAAAAATACTCCGAAAATATGGAATATATCCATAGAGTCCAACTATAACAGCGAGCGCGGATAGTATTTCTCTCCAATACAATAGTAACATATTCATAATTATCTCTTGCGAAGAGTATGGATAAGAATCAAAAGTGAATTCGTGACGATGATCGACCCAGAGAAGATCAGTGTCGTCCAGTTGTACTCTGAAAGAGAGAAGAGTGCGAGAAGATGTCGAATATTTGCGAGATGATAGTATCACATCGGCTCCTGAGAGGGATTTTTCCACGTTTTCCTAAAAGTCGGGATAAATCCGAGTAAATCAGCGATCATAGCAAAGAATGCTCCATAGAAAGGATTGTCTGTAATGAGCCATAAAGCTATAGCAAAGATAGCAAGAAAAAGTGAATACCAGTCTGATCGAACTATGACACTCTTCCCATATCGAAAAGCGAGAATCATGATCACAAAAGAAAGAAGTGCACTGAATCAAAGCATAGCACTCCCCCATCATCCTCATGCTGAGATTTGAGCGAAAAATGCTATCGCCGTCGTGAATCACCATATTCACCAAGAGAAAATATGTGGGATATTCTTCCCTCAGACCATCCCTCGAATGTAAGAGTAATATCCATATGCTCATAGTCAAACAGAAAAAAATGAGAGGATCTCTCGCCAATATTCGAATATCATATTTTAGTTTACTCGGTTAGGATATTTTCCATCTTTTGCATCCATAATAGCTTCTATCCATTGTTTACCATTTCTCTGGAAGCATTCATCAGTACACCATCAGGCTTTTGTTCATGGCATGATATTTCAGTGAAGGTCTTTTCTATTCTCAATAGGATCATCACAAGCAAATCCTCATATTTTTCATGCTTCTGCGAGAGCGATAAAAGGAGAATGATCTATATGTGCAATAGATATTATCAAGGCTATTTTTTTAAGTTTTTGTAAAAGTTCTTGTGTTAAGAGCTTATTAGTTTCATCATTTTGAGCAAATGTGAGAAATAGAAGATCTGATTCTTCTATAAGATTACTCAATTCTAGGTATTCAAATCGTTCGTCTCGTGATGATCTAGACCAATAAACAGTATTCATGCCGAATGCTTGAGTCATCTCTGCGATACGACGACCGATCTTACCAAGTCCGATAATTCCTACTCTCTTACCAGACAGTTCTATTCATCTATATTTTTCGAAATCTATCTTCCAGTCATTTTGAATGACGAGGGGGAGCCTACGAGCAAGCGAAAAAGCGAGTGATATGGCTTGCTCTGCAACAGCATTTGTCGAAAAGCCTCTCAGATTCATGAGTGGGATATTTTTCTCTTTCAGATACTCTGTATTTGTTAAGTCCAAACACATCCTTTCACTAAAATAGAAAAAGTGGGTATACTGAATTCGCTAAAAATATCAGTACTTAACCCACTTTTTCTATGCC
>JAYUQR010000010.1:0-2254 GCA_043756665.1 Candidatus Altimarinota bacterium
AAACCTGGAAAATTTGCAAGAATCCCTATTAGAATGAGACGTTCTAAAAACCAGATTCAATGTCAAGATGAAATGTATGATGTCTAGTGAGCAGTTACGAGAAAATGTATTGACAAATATATGAATAGTATGAAAAATAATTTGACAAAAAGGAAAATAGGATAAAATCATGGAGAAATATCGTGATACAAAATCGTATACAGAAAAGGAATAGGTGAACGATACAGATCTCTCGAATAAATACCCGAAGTTGCAGAGTTCTCAGAAATACAAAACTAAAAAATATCTATTTTTTTAAAAAAGGAAAATTATGTGATTCAAATCAATACTTACTGGTATTGCTGCTGCTATTGGATTCAGTGCTTCTGCTTGAGCTATAGCTCAGAAATCTCCAACTCTTGACCTTGTAAGTGGAGTATGAGCTACCACTGCAGAGCTCCTTAATAGTGGAGGGACTGGTATGCGATGACAACTTCCTCAGCTTATTGCTGCTGGTGGTGATATCCGCAACAACGCAGTGAACAACAACCAGAAAGAAAAACTTGCTAATATAGTACATGCAGAGTGAAATTTTTGAAGTTTACAGGTATGAGTATCATGAAAATATGATGCAAGATTCGGATCAGGTATGGAATGACAAGCAATAGTATGATTTGATCATTTTGCACTCGGTGCCCTCGTACAAAAACTCAGAGATGCTCGTTCGGTACTATTGGCATGAGCTATGAGCCAAGGTGGACTCGATATCGGCGTGAGTTATAGTAACTCATGACAATCCGCTTCTGCAGCCCTCTGAGATAAGACGTATTCAGGATCTCTCAGATGAGAAAATGTAGTTGTTACACTGACACAAAGTGAATTTCTTTGGTTGAGAAACTTCTGATTCAAATTCTCGAAGGACACTTCAAGTACTCTCGATCTCAAAAGTGTAACCAATCAAAGAGTTGTACTTTCAAGAATCGAACTTACTGATCTTACTTCAGAAATCACGAGAGGATACAAGGATGTAACGACATCCAGTTGGTCATGATGAACATCAAACATAGGATCTCTCGTATCTGAGGTGGCAGTCGGGGATAGTGCGAAACTTGCTTTCAATCTCTGAAGACAACTTCAGACTATCGCAGGATCTTCGAATACCTCATGAGTATTCGGAATCTGAGCGACATACCTCCCCACTCCAACTCTGAAGGTTACGGGAAACTTCAATAAGGCTGGGAATCAGAATAGGTATTCTACAGCAATCTCAATGCTCCTCCGGGGTGGATGAGAAATATCTCTCAATGCTACCCGCCAGTCAGGAACAAATAGTGTCACTTTCTGACTCAATTTCCCAATCGGTGAAGGAAGTCGATATAATTCCTACCAACTCTTTCCAAAGGTTGGTACTTCAGCATATGCTATCGGACAAGTGAAATGAATGATGAGCAACAATCTCGCTGATCCTATGTCACTCTGAAGAGTAGATGTAGTTACGAGGAACATAATCCTTTCAGAGACAGTCACAAATACTCCTACACCAAAAGTGACAGAAATAAACGGAGTCAAGATTAATGATGATAACTCTATTTCTATAGAATTCTCTCCAGTTATACAACCAAGAGCTACAGCACAGCCACTCTGAATCAATTCTAACACCATCCCGATATCGGTAATTACCTATAGATGTATTATCCAGAAACCTGATGGAACTTTCATAGAAAAAGATGTTCTCACTTCTCCTGCGATAATATCTCTAAATGATCTTTCACCAGGAGAATATGTAGTTACTCTGGTTACAAAGAATACCGTAGGAAACCGTGCCGAGGAGACGAGAGCTTCAAAAAAAGTCTCAGTACATGGTGATGATCCTGAACAGATCAGTGCAGTACTCGTGGCATCGAGTGTGACGACTACATGAGCGAATATCATATGGAAAGCAATAGATGCAGATGGAATAAAGGATATCAAATGGAGTCTGAGTACCAACGGAGGAGCTCCATCGGGAACTCTTCTCATAAATGATACTATTGTTGGTCTCGTCAATGGTCTTCCAGGTTCCAGAAACCTTATTACCCTCACTCTCCAGTATAAACAAAAAAGTAAGGGTGGAGGAACCACGTGGAAACCATATACGCAGGTAATAGAAGTGAATTTGAAAGAATTACCAGTAAAACCAAATACTCCTCTCCAAGTTGGTAGTATTTCTTGTGGAGCTACTTCCTACATTGTAGGGAATACCACAAATTGTTCTATAACTCCACTAGATCCAAAT
>JAYUQR010000011.1:0-5740 GCA_043756665.1 Candidatus Altimarinota bacterium
AACCTGGAAAATTTGTAAGAATCCCTATTAGAATGAGACGTTCTAAAAACCAGATTCAATGTCAAGATGAAATGTATGATGTCTAGTGAGCAGTTACAATTTTTTTCCTTATTTATTTTCGTCATTGTAATACTAATTACTTTATAAAATAAATTGATTTCTAGATGATATAGTATATACTTCATGCATATATAATCAAAAGAAAAAATGCAGAAAAAAATCACACGTCTCGAGCATCCGCGGCAGCATCACATGGTGGGTGATGGATTCCGTGTGGCACAGTACATCTAAAAGAGTCAAATACATTCTCAAAGAAATTGATAATTCCTACTTTTTGCATAACATAGAGCTACTCTAGTATTCATCTTCTGGGTAAATGCAAAAATACTTTCTCTATATCGATGAATCAAAAAGATTTCCAGAAGGCGTATTGATTCTCTGAGGCTTCCTTTCCCAGCACAATAAATCATACTCGAATCATGCGATCGAAGCTTATATTTCTAGCATATGACTCTCGGATATCGGTGAACTCAAAAGTACCTCAAAATATGGTGAATATTTCGTAGCACAAGATGGTATACAGACAATGTATGACGTATGAGTGATAGATACGATTGTCGGTACGTACAGAGAATGATATTACCGTGACTCATATGAGTGATATCGTGATGCTCTCATAGAGCTGATTGGAAGTCTAGGGTTTATGGAAGATCTATCAATAGTATACATAGACTATTTACCCCTTGTATCGAGTCGCAGTGAGCTACAAAAATCTCTCAAAAGAGACATCTCAGCTCACTTTCCCTATGTAAGAAATATTATCCCTGAATCTTCTGAGAGGCAAAGATCTATACAACTGGCAGATCTCATAACAGGAAAGATAAAAGAGTACTATCTATTTCGTGAAAATATCGAACTATTCTCCATTTTCGGAATGATGAAACACTCTATAAAAACAAAAAAAATCCCTTAGCGGTTACTTCATCGTCTGTCCGAAGTGGCACAGGCTCCATAACATAAGGGATCTATGTGGAAATTATATCTAAAACCCTAGAGGAAAGCAAATTTTTCTCATAATTATTATTCAATATGCAAAAAAAAATCACTCGTCTCGAGCATCCTTGCGAGCATCACATGGTGGGAGATGGATTTCGTGTGGCACAGTACATCCCTGGGTATGGGCGCGAGATGTCGAATGAGACATCTCCATTTCTCATGCTCGACTACAATGCTCCGTGGAAACTCGAACCTCAGTGAGGACATAGACCATGAGTGGGATATCATCCACACAGAGGATTCGAGACCGTCACGATCGTCTACTCGGGTGAGGTCGAACATCAGGATACTGCCGGTCATGGAGGTATTATCTGAGGCGATGAAGTCCAGTGGATGACAGCAGGTTCAGGACTCCTCCATAATGAATTCATGACAGAACGATTCTCGGCTATGGGAGGGATACAGCACGCCGTCCAGCTCTGGGTGAACCTCCCACGAGAACACAAGATGACGACCCCTCGATATCAGGCACTTACACGAGAGAATATCCCTGAAGTCATATTCCAGTGAGGGAAAGTGCGAGTGATAGCAGGTGAATTATCAATGAACGATGGACAATGAACTATGAGAAAGCGGAAATGAGCAGCAAAGACTTTTTCTCCTGTGGAGCTCTATGATGTACGGTTTTTTTCTGAGTGAGAAATGAAAAAAGCAGATCCTTCATTTCATTCAGAATGACAAAAACCGCAAAAGAGTCGTATTACTTTTACCTTTCCAGAATGATATAATACGATGATCCTCGTCACGGAGTGAACTATCATCGCGAATGGAAAAACCCTCGAGAATGGAGATATGCTTCACTTCTCACAGGAAGGAACTGAGGTAGTCCTCGAATATGCTTCTGGAAGTTTTCAGGGCAAAAACCCCCTTCATCCTCTAACCCCCCACCCTTCGGGTTCCCCCCTTATCAGGGGGGCTTTTGGGAAAGCTCAGGTGCTCGTCATGGCAGGAAAACCCCTCGACGAGCCGGTTGCAGCCTATGGACCATTCGTGATGAATACACAAGCTGAGATTATGCAGGCGTTCCAGGATCTCAGAGAGGGGAAGATGGGAGAGATAAATTAGATTTTAGTATTTAGATCTTAGCATTTAGGTCAAACGGAGAGGATGAGTAATCAGCGACAGTATACAGTAATCAGAGTGGAATTCTTTTTTGTTATTCTTACGAAACGACGATCTGTATCTATTTTAGAGTTACACTTTCTCGATTGGTGCTATTTCGATATTCATTTTTTTTATCCCTGACCCCGAGAATGCGATACTAGCAACTGCTTCCTGGATCGAGACGATCGTCCCGATTCCATACTGAGGATGTTTGATCTTGTCACCGATCTGGAAATCTGAGGCAGAGTTTTTCTTTCCGGATTTTAGGAGTGTATTCACGATTGGCTTCTTCTCAGGAGCGAATCCAGCTCCGAAAGCACTTCCGAAAGATGAAAATCCATCACTCCCACCTCCGAATATACTCTTCGCAGTTGTTCGATGTTCCTCGATATGGATATATTCTGCTGGGATTTCTTTCACGAATCGACTCTTCGGATTCGCTGAATAATTCCCGAAAGTATAGCGTTCATGGGCACGGGAAATGTAGAGTGTCGTCTTGGCACGCGTGATCGCGACATACATGAGACGGCGCTCTTCCTCGATCGCTGAAGCCTCGAGAAGCGATCTCGAGTGAGGAAAGAGTCCTTCCTCAGCACCCGCGATGAAGACCTGTGGGAACTCGAGTCCCTTCGCGAGGTGTATCGTCATGAGGGAAACAGTTCCCATTTGACTCTGTACACCCTCTCCTTCAGGAGAGGGATGGGGTGAGGTATTGTCTCGGTCCTGATCGGTTATGAGGGCGATATCCTCGAGAAAGAGCGCGAGATTCTCCGGAAAGAGGAGTCCATCATAGCGAGTCGCCATATTCAGGAATTCTTCGACGTTCTCGACCTTTCCTTCATACTCGTCTTCGGCATATTCACCCTTGAGATATTCGAGATAGTTCGTCCGCTTGACGATACCATCCATGACCTCCGCGACCGAGGCAGTTCTAGAAAGCTCACGGAGTGCCTTGTAGACGAAACAAAATGACTGGATTCCCTTCGCTCCGATTCCTGTGAGTGATCCGAGGAGGAAATCATTTTCTGCAAAGTCTGAGATATTCAGATGCTCTCGTGAGAGTACTTCGAGAAAGTTTTCGAGTGATTTTTCTCCGATTTTTCGACTCGGGACATTGATGATCCGTTTCAGACTCATGCTATCTGTGGGATTGAAGACGAGGCGCATATAGGCAAGGATATCCTTGATTTCTTTGCGTTCATAGAACTTCACTCCTCCGAAGACTCGATAGGGAATATTTTTGCGAATGAGGGATTCTTCGATGAGGCGGGATTGACCATTGGTTCGGTAGAGGATGGCAAAAGAAGAGTAATCCTTCTGGGGCCCCCTTGTCAAGGGGGGAAGGGGGGTTTTTGTATCAGTATTTTCGGGAACCAAACCCCCCTGTCCGCCGTTGCGGACATCCCCCCTTGACAGGGGGGCATGCACAAAATCTTTGATTTTACTCGCGATAAGTTCCGCCTCGTGCTTCTCATCGAGTCATTCGAGGAGGATGATCTTCTCACCGATAGGATTCTGGGTGAAAAGGGTTTTCTTCATCTGATTGGTATTATTCTTGATAACACAGTTTGCAGCATCGATAATCGTCTGAGTCGAACGATAGTTCTCATCGAGGATGATGACTTTCGCTTCAGGATAGTCTTTCTTAAATGAGAGGATATTCGCGATATCAGCCCCACGCCAACTATAGATCCCCTGCCAATCATCCCCGACAACACAGAGATTGCGCGTCGCACTCGCGAGTATGCGGATGATCTCATACTGGAGGAGATTGGTATCCTGATATTCGTCGACCATGAAATATCGAAATCGTCCATGGAAATATTCGACCACCTCATCGATATCGAGGATCTGACGAAAGAGGAGGAGAAGGTCATCGAAATCGAGGGCATTATCTTTTTTGAGTCTGCCCGCATATTCCTGATAGACATCGAGAACAACAGATCCGAGATAGCTATCAACCGTTCGTGCATATTCGTTCGGTGAGAGTCACTTCCCTTTCGCACCGGATATCATCCCATGGATACCTCGGGGATTGAATTCCTTCTCATCGATATTTCGACCTTTCATGATATCCTTCACGGTACGTATACAGTCATCACTATCATAGATCACGAAGTCTTTCCCATAACCGAGTCGATCGATGAACATACGGAGAAAAAATGAAGCCACCGAATGAAATGTCCCGATTGTCGGAAGTCTCGGATTACGAAATGGATTAACCCCATTCATATCGATACCGAGTCATTTCCCGATACGTTCTCGC
Organism: Candidatus Altimarinota bacterium; assembly: GCA_043756665.1. Lineage (GTDB taxonomy): Bacteria > Patescibacteriota > Gracilibacteria > BD1-5 > UBA2023 > STC-74. The sequence goes on from JAYUQR010000011.1 coordinate 4,427, forward strand.
ATCTCTCGAGCGGCCTTATTCGTAAATGTGACACAGAAGATCGATCGCGGATCGATCCCACAATCTTCGATCATATGAACTACTCGCGCCGTAACGGTATGAGTCTTTCCTGATCAGGCTCAGGCATTGATCAGGAGGGGTCAGTCGATTGTGAGAACGGCTTCACGTTGTGCGGGATTGAGTGGTGACATGAGAAAAATTTGCAATTAAGAAGGAAAGAGATACAATCATTGGTAATGTCTCTTGAAGACACGTTTCTCTGGATGGGGCTTACGTGAAATAATATCCGAAAGGAGTCGTAAGTATAAGCCAGTAAGCGAAATACGGGAGTGTCGGCTATATGCTGATAGCCTGTATTTTTTTATGTTTTCTCAAAGGTAGAAATAAGGAATAAAATTCGATCTTTTCAGAGAAGTTCTTCCCTAATATGAGCAGCACATATAGATCCATCAGTACATACCCCAACTATTTCCCATTCATAAGGCCCATGTTGTCTCACATCTTCCGATGAGGCATTTTTTACGAGTTCTATACATGGAAAGAAGCAAGAAAACCGAGATGATTTATCTCGGCGTCATTCCTGGGCTATTAGATATTTTTCGAGAAATATAGGACGTTTCTTCTCCGTAAAGAATGAGAATATTTTTTTGTATTTTCATAGAAACAGTAAAATTTCTTTTTTATTTGCATGATTTGGTAATCTTGACGGAATTTTCTTGATTTTTCTCATGAACGAGAGTATAGAAAAATCCTCGGAAAAGTCGAACTATTCTTTATCGAAAAGTATCCATTCGACACTTCATGGAATATTCTCCTCAAAACATGCTTGAGGTATTCAACCCATTCTAAAATTCCACGGATTCATCCACCCTTTATCCGAGAATATAAGATAGTGTCATATCGGATATTGCTTATTTGGACTTATAAAAATAATAGTTCATACTTTCCTGATATGCGGTACATGATTTTCCTTTACGAATTTTTCTGATATGTAGTCGCGATTATTTCGAAAAAGGAGTTCGACAAGTTCACATCAAAAAAGTCCTATAAAGTTCAACTTCTCGATAGAGAGTATATCAGAGTTCTCTTCTAACAAATGTTCCTCTGAAGAATTTATAAGATAAGCAAGGCATGCAAGTCCGCATGATGCTGTATATTTTTGAGCGAGAGAAGGTCTCATAGATTCATACTAATTTTTATAATATATATGCAAGTTATTTATTTCCACCCATTGGGTCTAAAACCCCGTGACTTCAGTCCGATTGTAACTATACTGTCAAGTAGTGTAGATAAAATCTTTCTGAAATCAATATG
>JAYUQR010000012.1:0-16613 GCA_043756665.1 Candidatus Altimarinota bacterium
CCAGATCCAACAACTCTTTAAGATCCCGAAGAGCTCCTCATGAAAATGAGGAAATAAGCTCTTATCTAAAGGGAAGTTAGCCTAAATTGATTCACATTAGTATATATTTTTTCCTTTTCTTTCCGATGTCCAAATTTTGTCTCTTTTCTTCTGTAGAAGCCCAAGTGATATCTCGGGGAGCTCCATTAGCGGGAGTGAGAGTCATACAGAATTATAGTTCAGCATGGTTTGATCGTGAGAATACAATTACTCGAGCCGTGTTGACTGATGCAGATGGAAAATTTGTATTTGCTCCGATATTTGCAAAGAATGGATGGAGTTCATTTCTCGCGCTTTGGCTTCCCCATGAGCCAGATATTCGACAAAATATCACAATAGAATACAATAATAAACTCTACGAAGCCTATACAGCATCCAAATATTCATATGATCTCGATGCTGAACTCCTCGGTGTTCCGATGCGATTCATAATCGATCTGGATAGTCCACCTTCGAATAAATGAAACTATTATGGAATTGCTGAGCAATATAACTATCCACGGGAGAGTACAATCGCCCAAACCCCCTAATACTTCTAAATATGACTCGTCTTGCCATTACTTCCGGGTACTTCAATCCCATCCATCCTGGACATATCGAATGTTTTGAGCTTTCACGAACGGAGGCTTGAGCAGATGAAGTCTGGGTTATCGTAAATAATGATCATCAGGCAGAACTCAAACGTGGAATGAAGAGCTTTCAGAATGAAAAATTCCGTATGCAGATCGTCGAAAAGGTACAGTGAGTTGATCGAGTCTTTCTCTCGATCGATCAGGATGGGAGTGTGTGCAAGAGTCTCGTATTTCTGATTCAAGAGGCAAAATCAAGTGGAAAATACTCAGAAATTATCTTCACGAAGTGAGGCGATCGATTTGCGACCGAAGTACCAGAAGGCCAGATTCTCAGGGATGCTGGGGTACGGATCGTCGATGGACTCGGTGCAAAAACACATAATTCCTCAGATTTTATCAAAAATGTAAAAGATACGGCAGATGAGAAAGAACTTGATCAGAAAGTTGCTAATCTCCCGAAAAATATAACCGAAGGTCGATATCTCGAAGTTGGAAACAGACCTTGGGGGATTTATTATGTTCTCGAGGATCTCCCGCTCTATAAAGTGAAAAAACTCATCGTGAATCCAGGAAAACGACTTTCACTCCAATCTCATGAGAAACGAAGTGAGCACTGGACCGTGGTTTCTGGGATTGCGACTGTCGATATTCGACACCCAGACTTCTGAGAAATCGAACAGATCCGTATGCTCAGACAGAACGAGGGATGTTATATCCAACAATGACACCTTCATCGTCTCGCGAATACTGGTATTGAGCCACTTGTCATCGTCGAAGTTCAATGTGGTGATTATACTGGCGAAGACGATATTGTCAGGTTTGATGATGACTTCGGAAGGAAGTAGCAACTCACTATATTTATTTCATTTTTTTTCTCTATGTCTTTATTCGAATCGGTGGGCAATACGCTCTCATCTGCAGGGAAGATCATCAAGTATCTCTTTATTCTCTTTGTCCTCTATCTCCTGTGGGGAGGATTCTATTTCGTGATAGCTCCATCTGAACGAGGCCTGGTTATGCGACTCGGGACGCTGAATGAGACCGTTTATGGTGAAGGATTTCACTGGAAGCTCCCATTCATCGATACGGTGAAATATGCGGATCTCCATATCGATAAGGCTGATGGGGATGCTCGATCTGCATCGAAGGATCTCCAGAATGTAGAGACGAAAATATCAGTAAATTACCAGATCAATGAGATTAGTATCTTGAACCTCTTCCGTACGGTCGGGGTCGAACATAGTCGGCTCGAGGAGACTCTTCTCGGTCCTGCTATCCAGGAATCTGTGAAATCCGCAACCGCAAAGTATACCGCAGAAGAGCTCATCACCAAGCGTGAGCTCGTCCGTACCGACATAGAAACAGCACTCAAGGAAAAGATCGAAAAGTATGGTGTCAACATCGTTCAGGTGAATATCATCAATTTCGAGTTCTCGAATTCCTTCGATGCATCGATCGAGGCGAAGGTAAAGGCTGAACAAGATGCCCTTGCTCAGAAAAATAAACTCGAACAGATCAAGTATGAGGCACAACAACAAATCGAACGAGCAAAGGCTGAGGCTGAGACGATCCGTATCCAGGCAGAAGCGATCCAGAAGCAGGGTGGGGCGGAGTATATCCAACTCAAATGGATCGATAAGTGGAATGGACAGCTCCCATCGACCTCTCTCGGGACGAGCATGGTTCCAAATATTTTCCTCAATTCGCCGAAGTAACTGTATACTATGCGCTTCCTCTCACTCGACATCTATCAGGGAAAATATCAGGATTTTCTCGAACTCATACAGAATCCCACGAAGAGAACACTTGTCTTCACTCCGAATCCTGAGATATTATTGCGTGCATCGAGAGATCCAGAGTTTCACGAGATACTGAAGCAAGCAGATTATCTCACTCCCGATGCCAATGGACTCTATGTCGGTGCACAGATGTGTGAAGGGAAGGCATTTTTACTCGCTTGATTCAAGGTATTTTTCTCGAAAAAGACACTCAGAGAAAAATATGGTGAACTCATCTCAGGGAGCAATCTCACGAAGGATCTCGTCGAACACGCTCAGAGAATGGGTAAGAAAATCCTCATGATCGATAATTATCGTATCGGAGAACCAGAGAATCCATTCGAGATACGGAAGAAGGAAATCCAGGCAATGCTTCTTGAGCTCTTTGCCTCTCGATTTCCAGAACTTCAAGTGCAGATCCTTTTTGATGGAGAGAAATCTCCTGAAGCAATCGCTCAGATAATCCAAAAAGAACAGATTTCCTACATTTTTTCCTGCATCGGGATGAAGACACAGGAACAACGACTCATGGAAATATTTGCACATATTCCAGAAGATTTCCCTGTCGTCTGACTCGGGGTTGGGTCATCATTCGATTATCTCCTCGGACTCCAGAAGCGAGCTCCTATGATCTTCCAGAAGCTCGGACTCGAGTGGCTCTATCGTCTCGTCCTCGATCCTCGAAAACGCTGGAGGCGTATATGGGATGCTGTCGTCGAGTTTCCGAGGATGATCCAACAACTTAAGGATTAAATTCTGGTATGAATTCATAATAATTATGACCCATGAACCATCACGAAAGTTATCAGTCACGATTTGCGAATACACACAGGAATTCCTTGCTTCCTCTTTCGACACAGGCAAGAGGTGAAATCGTCTGGAAACAGATATATGATGGTGGGATGTATGGAGGAGATGTCATTATTTTTTCATGGGGTGAACTTGTTCTCGTGGTCACTCTCACCCAGATTCATGCACTCGATCAGGATGGCCGAGAGCTTTGGTCAATATCAAAACAGTATTCCTCCCCGGTAGTTATCGCAGAGGGGCTACTCTGGTATCAACATCCGACGGGACTTCTCAGTTCTCTTGATAGAGAAGGGAAAATCACACATGATACATATAGTTTCCCAGGAGTATATGAGGAGGCAGATCATACTGAGCTCTTGTTTCCTAGAAAATGAGACTTCATTGCCTCTGTATACAATCTCAATCAGAGAGATCACGATGAAATGACGGGGATAAATCTCTCAGGTGATCCTGAGATAACAATCCTCAAAAATGAGTATGGATCCAGAGTTTCAGCATTTGTAAAAGCATATATTCGGGTATCTGCAGTCCCTCCACTTTTCTCTCCAGAGTCCTCGATCGTCTCGCTTCTTTCTGTTGCTGGAATCACGAGGATAGATGTTTCTGGAAAAAAAGAAGACAAAACTTTTCCAGTTCCGTGTCATGAACTTGTTGAATGGAGTATTTTAGAAAATGGTCATTATTGTTTCATAGGATATGACGATAATACAAAGATCGTGTCAGCAGTTACTCGCGATGGCGAGATCTTATGGCGATATGATGGTATAGCCATGGGAGATACGTGGATCCCCCACCCACCAGTTACCTGACCGAAGAGTCAGGTATATGTACTCACAGATCATAGAGTACTCGCTATAGATAGAGGTGAACTCCTCTGGGAGTATGTGTACCCAGAGCCACATGAAACAGGGTATGCATGTTCACTTTCTGACGGATCTCTACTCATTGCACATGGTACTACATTCTCTCATCTAAACGAGCAAGGAAATATACTCTTTATTATGATTCTCGACTCAAATATAATTGGTCAGCCGACAGTAAGTGAAAACGGCTCGATTTTTGTCGCAACACATACAGAGATAGTTTGTGTTAAATAAGTTTGAGTCTTTCTGAGTTGATAGTATTTTTATCTCCTATTGCACTATTTCTATGAAAATAAGAAGTCTCTATAGAAAAGAACTCCGAATTTGAAATATGGAAACAATAGAAAGTATCAATTATTTTTCATTCGATTATTTTTTCTGCACTGAGAGGAGAGCAGAGACTCCATCAAATTCTACCTGTACTACTCGTATCACATAATTATCGAAGATGATATCCGCGTCAGGATCACCTTCACTATTGGCGAAGATATTTCTATGAAGTGTCTTTTTCTTTCTTGGTGTCGAGAGCTCGAGATTGATCCAGCTCGGATCATCCCCGCTATCGACCATCTCATGTCATCAACCCGCATGAGTAATACAGAGATCATTGATCATATTGGAGCCTCTCGCGATCAACTGAACTTTTTTTCATCGAGGCTCACTAACACTTGAGTTCGCTATAGATTCTTTGGAATGCATAGAAATGAGAACGTATTAAGGATTTTGAATATCGGGAGAATGAATCCCTTCAGATACTTTTCTAATTGGGAAAGTGATCAGTTCTTGAAATTCAGAGAAATTTTTTTTTGGGAGGAAACAATATGACCATGAGAAGTTCAAACAGGACTATACCTGCTGTATTACTTCTCCTCCTTCATGAATATGAGTCCTTCAAGGGAGAATTTTTGCCCACTGATCCAGACATTTGGTATCTCGAAATCTTCCTCACCTTCGAAGAATCCACTCTTGTCCCGACTCATCTCCTCTGCGATATAGAGCTTGATCTTTCGCATGACTCCGAGTTTCTCCATAACATCATAGACTCGATTCACCCCATCGATATAACGGGTATCGGTCATACGGGCAATCTCCTCGATACGCTCACCCTTCACTTCGTAGTCACCATCTTCACGCTTGGTGATACGGCATCGTTTTGGATCAGATTGTCGATTCTTGAGGTCATAGACCTTCACTCCTTCAGGTATTGACTCGGGTATAATCATATCATCCTGAGACGCAGCGACGATGGCAGGGATTTCTGAGATGAGGAGATCCTTCAGTTCCTCCACACGGATATAGGCTCCAGCGGAGATAGTGAGGGCAACTTTTTTCTTCGTCGTTTTTTCGAATATTTTTCGCATCTCTTCGAGTTGCTCAGGATCACAGATATCTGCCTTCGAAAAGATGATGAGTTCCCTCTTTTCTACCATAGCAGGACTCCAGTTCTCGAGTTCTTTTCGGATAGTGCGGTAGTTCTCGATCATGAGCTCTTCTCCAGCAGTGGCATCAAGGAGGTGGATGATGATACGGCACCGATCGATATGTTTGAGGAATTGGAATCCGAGCCCCTTTCATTCACTCGCACCCTCGATGAGCCCTGGAACATCTTCGATGACGAGCGATCGATCCTTCCATTCCATGACACCGAGGTTCGGGATGAGAGTCGTGAATGCATAATCAGCGATCTTTGGTTTCACATTGGTGAGGGACTGTATGACGGTCGATTTCCCTGCATTTGGGAGCCCTACGAGTCCGACATCGGCGACGAGCTTCAGTTCCATCTTTACCGATCGTTCTTCTCCCGTGTCACCGAGCTCGGCGAAGTTCGGTGCTTGACGGGTCGAGGAAGGGAAGTGCGCATTCCCGAATCCTCCTCGTCCACCCTCACAGATCGTATACTCCTGTCCAGCAACTGTGAGATCACAGAGGATCGTACCGTTCTCTGTATCGGTTACGATGGTTCCGACGGGTACCTCGAGGATCGTATCTTCAGCACTGGCTCCATGCATTTCCTGAGTTCATCCCTTTTCCCCATCATCTCCACGGATGAGTTTCATATGTCGGAACTTTCCGAGTGTCGTCTCATGGGTAGTAGCGATGAGCCGGATATCTGCTCCATCACCACCATCACCACCATAGGGTCATCCTTTCGGTACATATTTTTCTCGTCTCCAGGAGATGATCCCATCTCATCCTTTTCCAGCCCTGAGTGTGAGGTTCACTTCATCGATAAACATGTTTCTTAGAGTTTAGTTTTTAGAGCTTAGTTACTGAGAATTTAGCGAAACCAAATCCCAATGTGCATCGACTATACGGAAAACCCATCAAAAAGCAAAAAATCAAAAACAAAACTTGCAAATTAGAAAAATTCTATATGATACGAGCATTCTTCGTCTTTAGGTCAGTCTAAAAATCTAAAAATCTAATACTCTAAATACTCGTCACTATGGCAAAAGGTAAATCCACATTCCAGATCGGAAAATCTCAGAGCGGACTCTCATGGTATATCTACCCGATCAATAAAAAAAATCTCCCACAGGGTGAGAAACTGAAGCTCAAAAAGTACGATAAAAAACTCCGCAAGCACGTCGAGTTTACTTTTAAGGATGTAAAGTAATTATTTTGTCCACGTGGAATGAGTGGTTACAAAATAATTATCCAGAGCGGATCGATCCGTTCTCCGTAGCACTGCGAAGGACGAAAGGATCCCTAAATTTAAAAAAACTCCCTCGGGAGTTTTTTATGAGTGAGCGTATTATGCCTTCTGAGTGAGTTCAAAATCAGGGATCGAGGCAAAAAATGTTTCGACTTCACTTTTTTTCTTTGATTGGAGTTCACGGTAGTATTCCTCCAGGGTGATGAGGCGTGCATCGAGAAATGCGCGTTCAGAATGCGAGAGGATAACTCGGGTAATTTCCTCATATTTCATATTGTACTGGAGGAGTTTTCGTATGAGTTTCTTGCTCACCTCGAGATCATTCATCGTTCCGAAGAGTTCACCGAGCTTCTGAGATCCTTTTTTCTGAACAGTCATGATGAGGAGAGATTATGATATAGCTGAACTCCAGTGAATAAGATAAAAATATAATACCGCAATTTTTCCTTTCCCGCAAAAAATAGAACTTGCGTATTCTTTTTTTCATAGCAAAAAAAGTTTTGCTTTTTCCCTCCTTCTTTTTATAATCCATTCGCATTTTTTAGAAATGCATTTTATATCCTTCTTATAACTTGATTATAAGATTTTAACCCATAGGATTCTATGAGAAAATACGAACTCATGATGATACTCAATCCTGAACTGAGTCAGGCTGATCGCGATGAACTCATCACGACAATCGAGACAGAGCTCCGGGATGCAGGATCAACCATGCTCACGAATGCTCACCCCGGTGAACAGAAGCTTGCCTACCGTATCCGTGCATCGATGATGTGATACTACCTTCTCTATACTCTCGAAAATGAGGGAAAGTGAGGTTTTTTCGATGTTTCGAATTCATTTAATATCAAAAAAGATATCTGGAGATATATGTTTACGAAGATAGAAGATTAGTTTATTTATTTATTCTTCCTACTCATGAGAACGATCAATAAGGTTATACTTATCGGAAATGTCACAAAAGATCCTTTCGTAAAGGTAACTACTGGAGATAAAAAAGTAGCAACATTTACAGTTGCAACGAATCGATACTATAAGGGTCCATCGGGTGAACCCCTCTCAGAAGCTGAATACACGAACTGTGTCGTATGGGGACCACTTGCTGATCGGACAGAACAATTCCTCGTGAAATGAAAACTCGTCTATATCGAAGGAAGACTCAAGACTCGCATCATCGATAAGGATGATGGAACCAAGCTCCATAAGACAGAGATTGTCGTCGGTCAACTCATATTCCTCTCGAAACGAGAAGATTTCGAGACCGCAGCAGTAGAGGCACCAGATGCTGCTGACTTCGATGATTTCTCTGATCTCGAAGGAGGAAAATTCTAAACAAAAAAAGATAGAAATAGATCCTGAATTGTCATGCCGTAGGCATCCCTTTCAAAATCAAGTATGAGAAACCCATTATCAAAATCTCATACGTGAATGAAAAAGCGATTCCTCCGCTTCGCTCGGAATGACAAAATTATACGCGAAGTTTCTTAACTCACCACTTTATGTCTACAAAAGTCAAAAAACAATGTCCAATCGATGCTGAAGGAATCACACAGATAGATTATAAGGATATCGTCCTCCTGAAAAAATACCTCACGAAGTTCAATCGTATCATCCCTCGCTACTATAGTGGAGTCTCACTCTCGAATCAGAAGCAACTCGCAGCGGCCATCAAACGTGCTCGCTATATGGCACTCCTTCCCTATGTTCTCGAAGTGAAACGTCCATCTGGAACTCCTGCCGTCATGGTAGAAGTCCCAGTTACTCCTGTTCTCGATGAATCCGTTGTCGCCGTCTAAATCCGAAAAAAGAGTGAGTCTGGTCGGACTCATCTATCCTCTCTTTTGGTTCGAGCTTTAATGATTTTCTCCACTTTTTGGTCAGAGTAGAGATTTTTTTTTGACAAAATACAGCATACCTGCTATTATCAGTCTGTCATTCATTATTTTCTAATATTTATCTATGAATACTCTCTCAAAACTCGCTTTTACCGGTGCTGCTACAGTACTCACTCTCGAACAGACATTTGCCGCAATTGATCCAGGATCAGGAAAGGTTGTTGACACTATTAAAGGAAGTCAAGAGACTGCTGAATCGGCTGTTCAGACACTTATTACTCGGGCATTATCTTTTCTAGCTATTCTCGGAGTTCTCTATGGTATTTACGGAGGTTTTCTTATGCTCACGGCCGGTGGAGAAGAAGAGAAAATGAAAAAGGGTCGTACGATCCTCATCCAGGTAGCGATCGGTCTCGTGGTTATATTCCTCGCGAACTCGGTTGTGCAATTTGTCCTTCAGAGAATTCTTTAGTTTTTTTAACTCTGGACTTGCTCTCTAAAACCTTTGCTTTGGCAAAGGTTTTTTTCTTGTATTTTCGGCCTTTTTCTCTATAGTAGGAATGGTTTGGATTATGAATTTCAAAAATTCACAATTCACAATTCACAATTCACAATTCACAATTCACAACTATGGCATACGATCATCAGACTCTCGAACAGAAATGGCAAAAATTCTGGGAAGAAAATAAGACTTTCAAAACGGAGAACCCACTCCCTCATCCCCTAACCCCTTCTCCTTCAGAGAAGGGGGATGGTACCAACTCCCTCTCCTTCAGGAGAGGGTCGGGGTGAGGGGCTAAGAAATATATCCTCGATATGTTCCCATACCCATCAGGTGCAGGACTCCATGTCGGACATCCGAAGGGATATACGGCCACCGATATCGTCTCACGCTATTATCATGCGAAGGGGTACAATGTCCTGCATCCGATGGGATTCGATGCTTTCGGACTCCCGGCCGAGAACTATGCGGTCAAGACTGGGACACATCCTCGTATCACCACTGAGGCGAATATTGCCACATTTACCAGTCAGATGAAGGCACTCGGATTCTCGTATGACTGGGATCGGATGGTCGATACGACCGATCCTGAGTATTACAGGTGGACTCAGTGGATATTTCTCGAACTCTTCAAGCGCGGTCTCGCCTATGAGGCGGAGATGCCCGTGAACTGGTGTCCAGCACTTCGGGCCGTCCTTGCCAATGAAGAAGTCGTCGATGGAAAGAGTGAGATCTGAGGGCATCCTGTCGAGAAGAAGCTTCTCCGACAGTGGGTCCTCAGAATCACTGAGTATGCAGATCGTCTTATCACCGACCTCGATGCGCTCGACTGGCCTGAGGGGATCAAGGAGATGCAACGCAACTGGATCGGGAAGAGTGAGGGATGTGAGTTCCGATTGATGAAATCAGTTCGCCCCCCTGATAAGGGGGGATTAAGGGGGGTTTTGTTTCCAGATGGATTGCATTGCTCACGAGCAACAGAAGATAATTTTCAGGAAATACTGAAAATCCGTAAAGAAACTGGATACCACACTTTCGAATTCTCGAGAGAGCAATTTACTGTACTGAAAAAATGAGATGCCATTGTAGGATTTGTGCGGATACGAAAAGACGGAAATTATTTAGAAATGGGAGCGCTTTATGTTCTCGATAAATTTCGATGACATAGATATGGGCACATTCTGATAAAAAAGGCGCTAGAGGAAGTATGAGGAGATGTATACATTGATTGTAATAAGGAATTAGAATCATATTATCTCGATTTATGATTTGAAAAACTTTCAGCGCCGCTTCCGTTTTTGCTTGAGAAAAATAGAAAAGTATGGAAATCATATGGGGAAGATTTTACCGATGAACAAATTCTCGAGAAAACAGTGTATATGAAAATGTCACTTCCGAAAAAGCCTACAGTCCTCATCCTCCATGGATGGGAAGGAAAGTCTGATAGTAATTGGTTTATGTCAACAAAAGAAACTCTTGAACAGATTGGGTATGAAGTAATCGTACCAGATTTGCCAAATTCCAATACCCCAAATATTGAGGAGCAACTTACATTTCTTGGGCAGTTTCTATCTCGTATCGACGAACGGTCGATTATTATTGGACATTCTCTTGGTGGGCAATTAGCTACAAAGTTCGTAGAATTGCTCGATAAAAAGATTAAGGCATTGGTGCTCGTAGCTCCCACCTATCCAGGAGTTGCAGAAAATATGGGCATTACTGAACGAACTCTTAATGATAATGAGAAGTCATTTGTTTCATATGTAGAAAATACGATTCTTTTCGAGAAAGTTATTCAGAATTCAATCCTCCAAGTTCTTCATATTTCCGAAAATGATCCATATATTGATTTTTGAACAGTAAAGAAATATTATCAACAATTACCATGAATTCATACTCATATATATCAGAATAAAGGACATTTTAACCAAGAAGATTGAGCAGCTTCATTTCCTGAAATTCTTGAGAATATTACAGAATATATTTCTGTCTATACGACTCGAGTGGATACGGCCTACGGCATGACCTATGCGGTGCTCGCACCCGATCATCCGAAGGTACAGGAATTCATCACTGTAGAACAACGAGAAGAGTGTGAGCAATATATCACGGAATCCATGGGGAGATCTGATCAGGACCGTACCAATGAAGGGAAGGAAAAAACAGGAGTCTTCACGGGCTCATATGTCGTGAATCCATACAATGGTGAATCAGTACCTCTCTGGATCGGGGATTTTGTCCTCGGGACATATGGTACGGGAGCCGTATTCGGTGATGCACACGATGAGCGAGATTTCGAATTCGCGAAGAAGTACGGGATCGATCTGAAGGTTTCCATACTTCCTGCTTCAGGAAAATCAGAGGAGATCGAAGCCGTGAAAAATTTCGAAATCTGCTTCACTGATGATGGTATCCTCGTGAATTCCTCTGAATGTGATGGACTTACCTCATCAGATGCTCGTCGAGTGCTTGCCGAAAAGGCAGAAACCGAAGGTTTCGGTCACAAGAAAGTGAACTACAAGCTGCGTGATTGGCTCTTTTCTCGTCAACGATACTGGGGAGAGCCGATTCCACTGATACATATCAGTCATGGGGACTATGCGAGACTGTCGAAATCTGAGCACGCAAAAAAAAGTGCGATCAGCTACTCTCACGGATGAGAGGGGGTCACTCGCAATGGTGACACAGCTACGAAAGCACTTTCTCATAAGATTATATTCGTAGACATCAAAGAAGTCAAGAAAAAAGATAAAAATATCGAATTCTCTGAGATTGACGTCTTCACGAAGACAGAAAAATGAGTGATCCGCTTTATCGGGAGTGATATAGAGAAACATTTTTCTTCGAAAAATCGTCATGAGCTCTCTCTGCGAAAAAGACTCAGGTTTTCTGTTGTTCAAGCATTAGATTCGCTCGTTTATGAGAATCATGAGTGTGGATACTTTGAGTTCAGATGAAAGATTGTTCGCGTCGTACTCAAAGAGATCTGACCAGAGAATTTTATAGTAAAGACATATTATGTGGTAGGAAAACTGACAGATCAATATGACGAATTTTTACGAACTGCGAGGATCGTATCAGGGCACGAAAAGGAAACTCTCTTTATCGGAAACAAAGAATTTTCACAAATCTACGATTGACTCACAGGGAAGCTCGTGATCGACTCAGCACTCCCACTCCTCCTCCCTGAGGTCGAGAAGTATGAGCCATCAGGTGATGGACAGTCTCCACTCGCGACGGTACCTGAGTGGGTGAATATCAGACTCGCAGACAATCTCATCGGACGTCGTGAGACCAATACGATGCCTCAGTGGTGAGGATCGTGTTGGTACTATCTCCGCTATATGGATGCGAAGAATCCTGATGCACTCGCGAGTCGTGAAGCGATGGAATACTGGCAAAATATCGATGAGTACGTCTGAGGGGCTGAGCATGCTGTCCTCCACCTCCTCTATGCCAGGTTCTGGCACAAGGTCCTCTATGATATCGGCGTCGTTCCGACCATCGAACCATTTCAAAAGCTCACGAATGTCGGGATGATCCTCGCCTATGCGTATGAGCGAGCCGATGGTGGTCTCGTCGCAGTCGATCTCGTCGAGGAGATACCTCACCCCAACCCTCTCCTAAAAGGAGAGGGAGCCAAAATTTTTGTTGAAAAAAGTACCTGAAATGAAGTGAAGCAGATCGTCGCGAAGATGTCCAAATCCCTCAAAAATGTCGTCAATCCGACGGATGTTGTGTCAGAATATGGTGCTGATACGCTCAGACTCTATGAGATGAGTATGGGAGCATTTACTGATACGGCTCCGTGGAACACTGATGCTATCATCGGAGTGAGACGTTTTCTCGATCGAGTCTATGCGAGCTTCACTCCCTCATCCCAGCCTTCTCCTAAGGGAGAAGGAGTTTCAGGAAAATCATATCCCCTCTCTGAAGGAGAGGAGAATAAGGGGTGAGGTGATGATATGAAGAAGATGAAACTGCTCCATAAGACTGTGAAAAAAGTCGGAGAAGATATCGTCGAATACAAGTTCAATACGGCGATCTCCGCCCTCATGATCCTCCTGAATGAAGGAATCCCGACAGATCCAGAGTTTGCAGAGGAGTGGAGAGAAAAATTCCTCATACTCCTGCATCCATTCGCTCCACATATGGCGGAAGAACTTTTTAGCCTCCTTTTGAAAGGAGGTGCCGAGGAACGAGGCGGAGGATTTTTAGAAACACGGGAAATCCTCAGTCCTTCGGACAGCTCCTTCCAGAAGGAGCCATCTAGTATCTACCATGCCCCTTGGCCTGACTATGATGACTTCATGCTCGTCGATGATGAGGTGACGATCGCGGTGCAGGTGAATGGCAAACTCCGTGGAACACTCACGTGTCTGAATGGTGTCATGCAGGAAGAGGTATCATCGCTTGCACACGAGGATCCGAATATCTTCAAGTGGATCGAGTGAAAAACGCTCGTGAAGGAGATATTTATCCCGAATAAGATGCTGAGTATAGTCGTGAAGGAGGGTGAGTAGTCAGTGACAGTATGCAGTCATCAGAATGGAGTGTTTTGGTATTTTCCGCGACGGTTTTGGATGATATTTTTTGCATTCTGGGAAAATGAAATATAATCAACTGTATGAATCCAATACTTCTCCCAAAAGAAAAATACCAACAATCCTATCTGACACTGATCGAAGCATACGATGAGTCGAAGAAGTGAGAAAATAATACTAAGTTCGCATTTTTCCGTGATAGTGTGGTTCAGAGATTCGAATATACGGTCGAAGCGGCATGGAAGTATCTCAAGGTGTTACTCGAAGAAAATGATGGAATAGATGATCTCCTCTCGCCGAAGCGAGTTATACAAGAAGCACTGAAATATGGATATATCGACTCCATAGAATGATGGTACGAAATGCTCACAGCCCGCAATATCACATCGCATGACTATGGTATCCATCACAGTAAACACGTCTATGAGTCGATAGATACGTATATTTCTCACTTCACATCCCTCTATGCATCATCTCTCCGATAATGAGCGCAAGGCGCTCAGACAACTCACTGATGTTATCAGGTGGCATGCTCCAGCTGATCTCTATCGACTCTATCTCTTTGGGAGTCGTGCTACTGGGAAGGCAAAAGAAAATTCCGACTATGATATAGCGATCGAGGGAGTAGAGAGACTCCCATGGCATGAACATATGATGATCCGATCCGCGTGGGAATGACTCCCATATCGTGCTGATCTCGTCGATCTCCATGAAGTTGATCCGAGATTTCGTGAAGCTATCCAGAAGGAGGCGATACCACTGTAGAAAAATTTGATTTCTCAGAAAATCTGCTATAATCGTCATGTCCTCGAAAGAGGAACACTTATGAAGGAGAAGAAATAACTCCAAAAGAAAAGACCCTCCTAGGGGTCTTTTCTTGTTATCGGTACTTGCGGAGAAGTTTTCTCCGAGTCCGACCTGTCACTCTCCGAAAGAGAATGACTGACTCGATTCCGAAGAATATGAGCCACTTATGAAGGAGTTGTCTCATAAAATGAGAGGGTAAAAAAATAACTCCTAGCTCCATAGTTGGACTAGGAGCTCGAGAATTGTATGAAAAGCACACCAAAATCAAGAATCCAAAAATTCACTTTTACAGTATTTCTGACGGTTTGTCTCCCCCTATGATAGGGGGATGAAGGGGGTGTGCCAAACAAAAACCACACACCCTCCTCACCTCCCTAACATAGGGAGGGATAAAACCACGATCCGGTATCTCCCCCTAAGATAGGGGGACAAAGGGGGTGTGCTGAAAAAGACTAACACACCCTCCTCACCTCCCTCACTGAGGGAGGGATAAAACCACGATTCGGTATCTCCCCTAAGATAGGGGGACAAAGGGGGTGTGCTGAAAAAGACTAACACACCCTCCTCACCTCCCTAACATAGGGAGGGATAAAACCACAGAAACAATACACCCTCCTCACCTTTCATCCTTCGGAGTATTCCTACGGAGAATGGACCCTCACTGAGGGAGGGATAATACCACAGAAACTACCCACCCAGTCTTCCGCTTCGCGGAATCCACCCCTCTAGAGGGGAATATCGAAAAACACTCGAAAAAATAGAATCCGCATCCAGAAGCCAAGAGATGAGGATTTTTCAAAATGTATTTGACTTCTTCTTCTTCTTCTGCATGATAGGAAAATCTGCACAGAGTTCGCTGTGTGGATCTCATCGTCATTGATGAGTAGATAGGAGACAGGTCCGAGGAGGACCTTGAAGGAGTTCCCATGCGTATGCATTGTACCTTCCAAAACCCGACGAGTCAACTGCCTGCTTGGGCAGTCTGGCTCGCAAATGGCGCCGAAGAGCGCCGCAATTTGATTCGGCGAAGCACATTCGGTCAAAAGCCGAAGAATCTCTCAGTCGGCCAAAAGCCGACTCAAGGATTTGTTTCCACCGAGATTATCCCTCGTTGGAAACAGTTTCTGAACTTGGTCGGCAAATCTCGCCGTCCTGGTCCGGGCAACCGGCGACGGAGGCACGCGCCTCTGTCGCTCCAGAACAAGCGGCAAGGCTACCAACGCCGTGGCTGGGCGTACCACGGGCGCGATGCACTCATGGCTCGCGCCGAGAAGCGCCACTGTTCCGCGAAAGCATCCCGTCGGGCACGGAACTCGGCTCGTCGAGCCTTGCGCGCGGGGCGCTGAAAAAGGGAGGGGATTCGCTAGGAAGTACCACAAGTACAACTGCATCGAGTCTCCTCCTCAATACCAAAACAAAATATAGAGAGAAAGTATACGAGCTTGTTCGGTCTCCCAGACTCGAATCAATCCGTATGATTTCCCTCCTCAGTGCGAAAGCACTCTTGCACCGCGTCTCACGACCTGGTGCTTTTTTTGTATTCACAGAAAAATATATTGACAAAAAAATAATAACATATATTGTATCGAACGTCAGGATCCCCTGACGCGCTGCTCATGGCGACTAGAATCATGGGAAGGAGAACAAGCGATGAAAAAATCGCTTCTTGTTGTGTTTGCAACTCCGTTGTCCGCGTTTGCGGACATCGTCGCTGGTGGGGGGGGCACCGTACCAGAGCCCACCTCGTGGGCTCTGGTGGCCCTAGCCCTTGCGGGTCTGGTCTGGTTCTCACGTCGCCGCCGAAAGGTGACGACGTGAGTGAGAGTCCCTCACCGCCTAAGCTAGCGCGGTGAGGGGCTGGAGGCGGGGAAGTTGCATATTGAGCTTTCCCGCCTCATTCCCGAATATAAAAACAAAAAAAATCCCTTTTTGCCTTCGAGCTCCTCTTGGATGCTCTGATACGCAGGATGCTGGATATAGAGGAGTCGAGTGGTGTCATAAGTATCCGTTCGGATATTTCTGACAGTTGCTTGCTCCCTCACTTCGAACGTCACCCTTCTTGTGGTGACGTTTTTGTTTTTTATTTGTGATTTTCCGTATTTTTCCTATGATTTTCTCATCTTAGGAGGAATAATGCCACGATCCGGTATCTCCCCCTAAGATAGGGGGACAAAGGGGGTGTGCTGAAAAAGACTAACACACCCTCC
>JAYUQR010000013.1:0-5683 GCA_043756665.1 Candidatus Altimarinota bacterium
GAATCTGGTACAAAAAGAGTGCCTAACGGCACTCTTCCAGAACCAATCAGTGTATTCCATTTCTCTAGAAATGTGAAACAATGTTGTTGGACATGACAACTAATAGTAAGAGGTTGCAATACTAAAAATATGGAAAAAATACATTTTGTTCCACATCATCGTATTCCTGTTCATGCGGAACGTGTTTTTTCAGGGATACGCAGCGAGATTTATCAATGGGATCAGAAGATGTATGATGGGACATCCTCGACATTCGAAATGGTACGGTTTCTCGATGGTGCATTTACCATAGCGATAACACCAGATCATCGTATTCTCCTCACGAAGCAAGAACAGCCTGCGAAACAAGATGTCTTTCTCGGCTTGCCTGGATGATCGTTTGATTCACCACTCGAGGATACTCTCGAATGTGCACAGCGTGAACTCCTCGAAGAGACTGGATTCACCTCGAAGAGTTGGAAACACTGGCATACCTTCGAATGATCAGGGAATGTTGCGACATTTACCCATTTTTTTATAGCTCGAGATGTCCAGAAGGTTCAGGAAATATGCCCAGATCGAGGCGAGAAGATCGAACTCTTCTCGATTTCATTCGATGAGTTTCTCCTCCTTTCGAGTGATGTGCGTTTCCATCATCACTGGTCACTCATCCCGATTCTCTATGAGGCACGGATCGATCCATCGAAAAAAGAAGAACTCAGAAAGATCTTCTTTGATTCGGTATAATGATACTCTATATCTCGACTATCCTCCATCATGCACTATCTCTCAGACGTAGGATGATGTGATTATCATATCCGAACGAGACATCTGTACCGAAATCATCCCAAACTCCTGGGAGAGTCTTTCCATTTTTTATGAGTGTATATTTTCCAGTCTTTTTCTCCTTTTTCACGAAGAGATAGGCTCTGGGATTGGTCGTATCGAAAAATATATAGTCACCAGAATTATCCTCACTGGTATACTGAGTATTCCAAACGATAATCTCTGTATTCCTATAGATCTTCCAGACTCCATCTTGCAGTCATGCATAGAGGATCGATGATCCATCAGCACTGAGCCTGGGATTCATATATCCATCGAGTCCACAGAGATTGCCCCTATATTTCGTGAAGAGACAGTATCGAGTTCCACCGAGTGGTTTCGCGAAGTAGGCATAGGATCCACCATTTTTCTCGAGAAATACTTCTCTGATATCATCATAGGAATTCGAAAGGATATCTCCATCTGTGACAATCTGGTATCTATTCATCCTAGTAATTGTATAGATACTGTGTGAGCCATTCGATTGGTATGAGCCAGTCACATACCCGGGAGCTATGAGTGAGGTGGGTTTACTATTTTTCACTATCTGGAGGGTTCCGCTCGACTCGACGAGTGCCATGAGATCATATCCACCAGAGGAGAGATCGATCCGGCGTATATCGTCATAGGGTCATCAGAGATATTTCCCCATTTTTGATATACTCACACCTGATCATACTCATAGCCTCCATGCCAGTGTCAGGTGATCCTGAGACAGGACAGGATCTCATAGACTTCATGATCCATCAAATGACCACGATGCCATATCTGAACGGATATTCCAGTCACTTCCAGACTGTATGAGGAGTGATTCTGTATTAGCTATGCTCCTATATCCCTCGAGTACTCCACTCTCTGAATAGACCTTTCCATCTTTTCCTACCGCATAGATGTGATCATGCAGGAGAAATGCTTGTTCATATCTGCCACTCATCGTGAAAGAGTCATCTATTCTCGTGATTCTCGTCTGCCATATGCCCCCACTGAGAATCGTCGCTGTGATAGTATCAGACTTCCGATCATAGTTCACAGTCGATATATCAGGATATACCTCGGTCATTATGATCCCACTACTCTCCGTGATGATCGATCCGGATGCGAACATCCTCGTGAGGATACTCTGCTGGTAACTCTTCTGAGAGAATGAGAGGGAGATCATCACGATCACTCCAGCGATACATGCGAGAGTGAAACTCCCCACAATACCCAGGAGTATATCGATCGTATGCCTGAGCTCCGAACTATGTTCTTCCGATCATGATCGGCGATAACTCCATGCGAGGAGTCCGACACCGACTCCAAAAAATATCCATCCCCATGAGAGTCCGAGAGCCTCGAGTCCAGAGATCGGATCATGGACTTGTCCTGTCAAGGTGAGGAAAAAGAGTATACTCACCATCCCAAATATGAGGATCCCGTTGTACCTGAAAAATCTCCATGCATGGATCGATGCGGTATAAAATCCGATAATCAGAAAAAAGAGGAGTACATAGGAAAATACTCGTGCATCAGTCATCGGATAGGCAAGGAGTCCATTCTGAGTACTTGTTCCAGGTGCAATAATCCCTGTGAAGAGACTCATGATCGCGAGCAGTGCTATATGGAGTCGAGAGATTCCCATGGAGAAAATGATATCGTATACAGTCAATAGACATTGTATACATTTCCCGTGGAAAGCAAGAAAAAATCGGGAACCTTGTATCGGTGATTATGATTGTATGTGTCGATAAATTCAAAGGAGTTCTTTATCGAAACTGAGAATATCCAGGTCATATCGCATACTATCATATATGATCGATGCATCGGTGACTGATATTTTCTTTCCTAAAAAATTATAAAAATTTACATATTCCATGACGCCACTATGGAGAAATGTAGTACCCATATCTTCGAGGAGTTCCTGCAGTTTTTTCGATTCTTTTATCCCGAGTTTATAAGTAGCCACAGTTAGTGTTTCGACATAGGTGAGTTCACCCATATAGAAGATAGCTTCTTCATCGATTTTTCTATATTGATTCACGGCAATCTCATGATTCGTATCACTTGGCAGTATCAAAGAGAGTATGAAACTCGAATCAAAAATATACCTCATAAAAAATAGCGATTACCTGAGATTATAGGCTATAGTATCTATTTCTTTTGTTATATCTTGGTCGGTAGTATTTTTTTTATGGAGTCAATACTTCGAAATAATCTCACTATGAGTGAGTTTCTCTTTTTTTCTGAACTGTGCATAGTCGAGATTATGGAATGGAGATTTCAGATGGTGAATAGATGTCATGATCATAGTATATATCTATCGTCTAAAATGCAAAAGAAAAATCCGACCTATGGAGTATCGGATTTTGGTTTTTCGAGAGACTGTATCCATTTCTCGAATTGTCCATTTTCTCACTTAAACGCTCTATTTGCCAGTGTTCCGTCTATTCGAATCTGTTTCGCTATTCTCTGCCATCACTCACGTCCACCGACTAGCTGACTGAGAGAAGAGAGTTCATCACGCTGATTTTTCCTCGATACCGTATCTTGTCCGAGAGACATGCCTTCTTTCCAGATACCACCTGCAATATCTCTCTGTTTGAGCCGACTGAGTAGATCCTGAAAGTTCTCATCCGAGAGTCCATTGAGTCAGATACGATCACCTGTCAGTTCTCATAAGAATGATCATGCTAATTCTTCCCATTTCGATGTATCGATCTTGCCTCATGGATTGAATCCTTGTCTCAATTTATTCACTTCTGCTCAATAAGACTCGCTCATGTCTATTGATTTTTTGAATACATTGAGTCACAGGATTCTTTTATCGAGTTGATTTTTCACATGATCTGCTTCATTGAGTGCACCTTCTTCTCAGAATGTTCCGAGTGTGAAGTATTGCTGATTATCAACATAGAGCTGTCGACTGAGTTCGAGCATCTTTCCTATAATCGATCACTTTGATTGTTTCGAAGAATCTCATTCTTTCCTCAGTTCTACTGTTGACTTCGTCGCAAGGAGTTGCTCATATTCTTCATATTGCTCCTGGACTCATCTCACTGGTCGAGATTTTAGGACGTCGATGGTATTGCGTGTACTTCATGGAATTTTCTCATACTCTTTTCCTCTTTCCCGAAAGAACCCTCCTCATACTATATCTGTTTCTCTAGATCGTTCCTGAGATTCTCACTCTGCCTTTCTGATATCTTTCCTCTGTTCTGTCTCTTCTCGTGTGAGCATAGGGAGCTCCTGTGAGAGCGAGAGTCAATTCCTATAGATACTCATGGTGACATGATCGGCATAGATATCCATGCGTTTCATGTTCTCTGGATTTTTCCTGTCTACGAAATACAGACTCGTCCCATCTCGATAGATATCATGTGTCTTTTCGAGTTTCTCAGCCTGTACACGAGCGGTTTCAGCTGGACGAGTCGGAGGGAAATTCCTATCCATTTCAGAGCCAAGAGACTTGACTGGACGAGGAAAATTCAGGGCATTCAGAGATAATATCCCAGTATCAAATAATTTGAGTTGATCTCTATATTTTTGTTTCTCAATTTCTGGGGCTTCTTTCTCAAGTTTCTGGATGTCTTTCCTGATTTCTCATTGATGTTCTGAGATGTATATTGCCCTGAGATAATTCTTGATCTGTACCTCCTTTCCTACTGAGCTTTCTCATTCTCGTGGAAGTCCGAGAGCAGGTCTCATCCGAGTTGTATCAGAGATGAGCTTTTGATTATTCTGGTTCTCCCCCACGAATTTCTCCATTCCTGACTTCCATTTGGAAGGAATAACATCTAACATTCTATTTACAGCAGATTCCAACTCCATAGCATTTTTCTTTCTTGCTTCACCATCTGCAAGTGTCTCTTCACCATCTGCAAGTGTCTTTTTACCATCTGCAAGTGTCTTTTTACCATCTTCTAGGCCAGATTTACTTGCTGAAACCATTGCTTTATTCGTTTCAATTCCTTTTTGTGCAACTACTTTTAGTTCTTTTACTCTTCGTGTACGATAGGATATATACTGACCCAAAACTACTTTTGATGTATTATCTAATGATTCTTCTTCTTGTTCGCTGAGTTCCAGAGTTTTTTGGCCTACTTTCGGCTCCAGAAACTGGAAAAGTGTACTATATAGAGCAGGATTAGTTATATATGCACTTGGATTTTTTAGGGAATTACTGAGATCGTGAATCTTATTTGGTTCATTTTTGATACTACTTATGATGTATTTTTTGAAGAGTTCGAGTATATTCTGGAGCTCTGGATTTTGCTTAGTTCAATCTTTGAGTTGCTGAAATTGCCCATCTGCACTTACTCATTGCTGATCGATTGGGCGTGGCTGATGATCTAGTGAGAGATTTCCATTGTCAACATCACTTATTCATCCAGTTTGTTTGATGTCACTGTTTCCTGGTCAGCTCATAAAAAAATGATACATACATACTGTATCATTTTTTTCTCATGGATGCAAAAATTCCTATATAATTTGTTTAACGCCTAATATTCCCAAATTTATGCTTAAAGTTTTTTTAATACTTCCGCGAGTATTCTTAGTGATGCAATTTGGTTATCTGCCACATCCTTCATTGCATTACCCTGAACAGTCATTGCATTACCCTGAGCAGTCATTGCATTACCCTGAGCAGTCATTGCTTGAGCATCAGCATTATTCTGAACTGCTAAGACCCTATTAGCTTCTGATTCAGCTTGCATCATTGCGATCATAGCTGTCTCTCATCTCTGGAACCGCAGAACCGCTTTTGCGTGTCCTGCCATGATTATTCTTTGCATATCATCCTGCGGTATCTTATCGAGGTCAGATGGACCTACTGGTCGACCAAGTAAGTGGGAGGGGTTGGAGTATAGCTTGCGTCCAGAACGCGCGCTGTTGGGATTGC
>JAYUQR010000014.1:0-2195 GCA_043756665.1 Candidatus Altimarinota bacterium
TATTGGCATAGAAAAAGTGGGTTAAGTACTGATATTTTTAGCGAATTCAGTATACCCACTTTTTCTATTTTAGTGAAAGGATGTGTTTGGACTTAACATCTATTTACTAAATCCGACTCTTCTTCAAGAAGCCTGATCGTGGTGATCATATTTTTGACAGTGAAGTCGATAGACGACGTACTTCCTTGATTTTTTGCGGATTTTCCCGTCGTGACCCCGCAGAGTATGAGACTCGGGATCCCTTCATCTTGAGCGATCTCGAGACTTTTTCTGAGACTATTGGACACGTAGATATCTGCTTCATATGCCATCATAAGCTTGGTCGCGAGCTCATCACTGATATTTTTTGGCGTATCCTGTACGACGATGCCACCGACTGAGAGTCCATAGTCTTCGACATAGTAGTCCTTCTGTTCTTCGAGATGCGTGAGAAATACAGGTGCATCGATGAGTGCATCTCGATTTACTCCTGTCACTTCAGTGCTATCGAGAGCAGAATCATAGGAAAAAAATACATTTGGCACTATGACATCTCCGACTTCATGGACGAGATCGATCGAGGTACCGAAGTAGGGAATGTAGAGTCGGTCAGGGATATAAGGAGCGACGATCCATTCGAGATCCTCCTGGACAAACTCTCATTTGAAAAATATGAGGATCCATTTTGCTCGTTGATAGATCGTTTTGAGGTGGGTATCATCGGTCTTTTCGAGAGAGAGCGCATTTGCGAATGCATCACGCACGAGGACGTCATTAGTACAGATTACAGAGATCATGATTTGATTTATGAGTAGGTTCGCATAGTATATGAAAAAGCGTGAAAGTCGAAAATTAAAAAAATAGAAAATGGATACATTTACCCTCATCACCGGTCTCATACTCGGTCTCCTGATCGGTATGGCGATCATGCGCATCCTCTCACTCTTCGAGCACAAGAATATCCGGAAATCGGCTCTGAGAGGCAATCGCAATCAGATCCTCGGTGAGCTCTATGAGAAGGTCCTCCCCGTCCTTCCTGATTTTCCCTATGCACCGAAGGATATGGTGTTCATCGGGAAGGGAACTGACTATATCATCTTCGATGGACTTACGGAGTGACGACTTCGAGAAATCATATTTCTCGAACTGAAGAGTGGGAGTGCAACACTGAGTTACAATGAAAGGGCTATCAAGGGGATACTCGATCGAAAGAAAGTACGATTCAGCGAATATCGCATCGATAGTCTCAGAAATAAGGAATAATCCAATGCAAGAATTCTCAGTCAATGGAAAGAAAAATTTGTATTTTTAGAGAAATAAGAGTAAACTTGTCATATTCGTAATTGAACAATTTATAATTTATAATTATAGTGCTTCTCCTCTCGACCGCATCACTCGATGGCTACTGACTGCATAAGATATTCTCCCTCGCGAAAGAGGCAGAATACGATGGTATCGACCTCTCGATCGACTTCGAGAATTTCGATAGTTGCAATGCGAGCTATATCGATAGTCTTGTCCAACTCTCCGGAGTGAGTGTCGAGAGTATTACTGCACCAGAGAGACGAGTGACGAAGCGACAGGTCGATGAAGTTATGTCTATTGCTTCAGAACTCGGGGTGCCCCTGGTGAATCTCCATCCTCCGCATCGCCTGGATAAGGAAAAAGACTGGTTCGGTGAATACCTCCGTGTCCTCGAGACAAAGTATCCGGATATCACGATCGCGGTGACCAATGCTCCTCCGAAAACCTGGCTCTTCATCATCTCGGAATATGGCGATGCTCGTCCTGAGACGATCAAGAAGATCACCTCTCATACCGCACTTTCTATAGGAAATGTAGAGCCTGAGAGTGGGATCGATCTCATGAAGACCTTCACGCTCCTCGGAAATACGATTTCTCATGTCTACCTCTCAGATAAAACTGAGGAGAAAAACTATCTCTTTCCAGGCGAGGGAGATATGCCCCTCGAGAGCCTCCTCATCCGGATGAAAGAGGCATGATACATGTGACCATTTTCTCTGCTCATCAATCCGAGTGAGCTCTCTGCTGGAGACGATACACAGGTGATCGAACGCCTTACGGATGTACGGAGGTTTCTCAACCGATACTATTAGTACAGTCTATTCTCATCCGAAGAGGTCGTTGAAATCACTGTTTTCAGGTGTAGTAGATTCAAGTGTATTCGGAAACCTCGGTAATACAATTTTTAGAAG
>JAYUQR010000015.1:0-5670 GCA_043756665.1 Candidatus Altimarinota bacterium
AGTGCAACTTGTTGTATAGCTTTACCGTAAATGGGTGTTAGCTTCTTTACACCTGTTGCATTGAATTGATTGTACTTGGTTAATGGCGTATTTGGTACACTATTTACATCTGACAATGGATCGCTAACCAGGTCTAGTTTTGCATCTTCTTTATTTAATAGTAAAAAATACTGTAGAGCCTCAAGTGTCAAAGGTATGTTTTTTGAAGAAAAGATAGGATTCAATTCTTCTGCCATGAATCATCGAACACCTTCAGTTGTGTTTATAAAAAATAATGGCTCTTGTTGTTCAGGCGCATATGATTTCACTATATTTTCGTTTCATATTCAACTGGTAGGAATTACTACTGGAGTGCCTGCTTCAATACTGAAAGACGCTGAATTATCTTGTCATGCAACTTGTTGTGCCATTACGGAATTTGTAGTTGCAAGTACCGCTAATGCCAATCCTGCAATAAGCCCTCGAGTTCGTCCAATAACCCCTCAATAATCTCAGTTATTATTTCTTGTCTCAGAAAATTGATTGCCATCTAATCCACCATCAAACAAAACCCGAACCCGAGTCATTGCGAACCTGCGAGATGTGAGTGAGAGAAGGGTTTTCATATACGTAAGTGTTACGAATAGAAAGAAACGCTGTTATTTTATCCTTTCCGCGCTATCCGTCAAGCAATTTATCATAGTTTATCGTGGCTCCATGATCGTGTTTCTGTGGTGTTCTCGGAAAAAACTTTTGAAAAAGAGGGAATATCGATATTTTCCATCATTTCTGTATACAAAAATGGTACAAAAATAAACTAAACAGAACGAAACAGTATGAAAATATATCGATCTTCCTGATCGACAGGTATTCTCATAGTATTTCTGATTCTCACAGTGCCGATATTTGCATTCTCACGCGAATCATGCTAGACTCTCTGTGTATTTCCTAATTTCTCTCCTATGTGACTCTTCGATGATATCCTGAAAAAACCTCAGGAAAAGGCTCCAGTAGATCCACTCATACAGTCAGGTGGTAGTACTCCTCCTCCAGGAAGTGGTACAGGATCGAGCGGGTGACAGCCACCTCAGGATGATGGAACCCAGGTAATCCCTGCTCCAGTATTTATCCAGAAGACGACAGAAACTTCACTCTTCGATACGTCTCCTCGTGTCGATATGTCGGATCTGCGTATACAGGAGAATGCTCACATAGTTACAACTCAAGCCGAGTCGAATACTGATACCCTCCTCGTATCGATGCCTAGAGAAACTATTCAGGAAAATACTGTGAGTATCCTCGCTCCAGCAGAGGAGATGCATCCACTCTTCGGATCACCAGAATCGAGTACGATCGAGACTATCGAGCCGACTCTATCTATACCGCCTGTCACTCCTCCAGAGGTGACTTCGACTGATTCTCTTTTTTCTATGGGGAAGGATGATGGGATCAGTGAGAATTCATTTTTCTCTCCAGTTCCAGAAGTAGAGGAGAAAAAAATAGAAAAAATCCTCCACCCAAAGGAGTTCCTCGAACGATCGATCGAGAGTATTGATTCGATGATCGCAGATATCGATATGGCCTATGATAAAAAGGTCTCAGAAGCTGAGTCATATGCTCAGGAAAAAGAACGACTCGCAACTCTCGAAAAGGATACCTATGATGAGGCATCGAAACTCAGTGAAGAAAAAGAGCATGCACTCCATGTCCGCAAGCTCCTCGATAAAGAGCTCTGAAGCAATAAAAAGAAAGACACAAAAGATACAGAAGTAGAATCGTTCTCCTGATCTATCCAGGGAAAAGGAGAGGTTTCCACTCCTCCGGTCGAGACTCCCCTCGTCGCGAGCGATGCACTTGTCGTTCAGGATACTCTCGAGGCCCCTACAGTCGAAGCTCCAGTCATCATTCCAGAAGTTCCTGTTTCTGAAAAAAAGACGCACACAGAAAAAATGGAAGATGCTCTTCCAGTAGCAGTATAGTCGAGAATCCACTACAAGCTCACGATACGAAAAATCCCGACCAATCGGGATTTTTTCTAGTTGAAGAAGCGGATTCGATCAGCACTCGGATGCGTACGGAGCTTTTCGAGAGTTTTCGCCTCGATCTGACGGACTCGTTCACGAGTGACTCAGAACTCTTTTCCGACCTCTTCGAGGGTATGCATCTCTCCTCCATCGAGTCCGAATCGCATGACGATGATTTTTTTCTCACGGGGCGTGAGAAAGTCGAGCATCTCATAGAGGTTTTCTTTCAGGATCGAGAGATTGGTCGCCTTCTCAGGAGTGAGGTATTTATCATCTTCGACGAAGTCACCGAGAGTCGTATCCTCCTCACCACCGACAGGGGAATCGAGGGAGAGGATATCCTGAGAGATTCGCATGATCTGACGTACCTTCCGGACATCCATCTCGAGCTCGAGAGCGAGCTCCTCCATGAGGGGCTCACGAGCGAGTTCCTGAGTGAGTCTTCGGTAAGTGTGGTTGAACTTATTAATCGTCTCGACCATATGGACCGGGACACGGATCGTACGAGCCTGATCGGCGATAGCTCGAGTGACTCACTGGCGTATCCACCAGGTGGCATAGGTCGAGAACTTGAATCCTCGATCAGGATCGAATTTATCCACAGCTCGAAAGAGTCCGACATTTCACTCCTGTACGAGATCGAGCAGGCCGAGTCCACGGCCCATATACTTCTTTGCGATCGAGACGACGAGACGGAGATTCGCTTCTGCGAGACGTTTTCGAGCTTCCTGATCTCATTTCTGGATGAGTCGCCCGAGACGAACCTCTTCTTCAGCATCGATGAGAGGGAATCGACCGATTTCGTTCAGGTACATACGGATCGAGTCATCGGAAATCTCCGAGAGATCGACTTCATCCTTTTTCTTCCCGGCATCACGAAAGATCTCATCATGATCGAGTGAATCGACGAGTTCGATCCCGAGCTTTGCGAGACGGGCAAATACCTCATCCATGAGCTCGATATCATCTCCAATAGGGAGCGAACTGATCACTTCATCATAGACGAGCTTTCCTTCGGCTTTTCCTTTTTTGAAGAGGAGCTGTATCTCATCAGTCATGCCGTCGAGGTATTCCTGAGGAACCGTGACATCGATGAATTTTTTTAGATTCTTTTTTCGGCGTTTATCCGTGAAAAAATCCTTCGGTCAAACATATCCATCCTCTTCCTCTTCATTTGTCTGGACATGTGGTTTTTCCTCATCGAAATCATCATCGAAATCATCATCAAAACTCTCATCGGTATGAGAAGGTGCGTCTGACTCACCTGAAGCAGTATCATCGACGTATGATTCTTTGAGTTTTTTTGGCTTATCCACCAGAGGCACATGGATTTCAGTTTTCTCTATTTCGAGAGGTATATGGATGCTGTTGATATCGATACTGAGGAGATCTATTTCTTCTGCGGCACCTTCCTGCTGTTTCGTGTCCTGTTGTTTTTTAGAAGCCATAATGTGAAAATACAAATACTATTGAAAAATACTTTGAGAAAGTCAAAAGGATAGGGCCTTCTGAATATAGAAATTGTTTTTCTCGGAATACTCTCGATTCCCCAATATGAGTCATTCGAGAGCGTTATTCCTCTCTTGTATGAGTAGGGCTGCGTGGAGTTTTTTTATGAGACCGATACACGCCTTTTCGATCAAGGCACGGTCTGCATCAGGATGTGATTGTTCTATCGAGAGACAGGCGATCTGGAGTCGTTCATTGGTTTCGAGATCAAGGGCTTTTCCACTCACGACATCTGAGAGGAGCGAAAAATTCCTCTCTCATGAAAGGTCGGGAAGAGTATATCGAAATTCCTGAAAAAACAAGTCTAAAAGAGTATAATGCGAAATATATCCTGCGAGGAGTTCGATATATGTGAAGGGAATAGATTCTGTGGGTATTTCTGCAGATTCAGCGATTTTCGTAGTATCGATTTTCTTGTATCGAGCTTGTTGTACGGCTTTTTTATATTCTGTATAGATCGCATCCTTTCCGACCCTAAGCATCTCAGCCATCTCGAGTATATGCATATCGATCTCGATCTGAGATCGCATCGGTATGAGGAACTCTATACATTTTTCGATGAGCTTCTTCTTCCCGATAATGGTCGATATATCGAACTGTCGTCCTCATTCCTGCAGATAGAAGGCGATCGGTGAGAGAGCAATTTTTTTCAGATCGAGGAAATTATTTCCCGATTTTATATATTCATCAGGATCTTTTCCATTCGGGATATGGATGATACGGATCTCGAGGTCACTATTGATGAGATTATCTATGGAGGAGAATGTCGCCTTGATCCCCGCAGCATCACTGTCGAGCGTGAGGTAGATGATCTTTACGAATCGCTTCAGTGCCCTGATATGATCCTCTGTGAGAGCTGTTCCACTGATGCCAACAGCATTATCCACTCCTGCCTGATGCAGGGTGATCGTATCCATCTGCCCTTCGACGATAAATACTTCTCATGACTTCGCGATCGACTGTTTTGCGAGGTGCATCCCATAGAGGATCGAGCTCTTATCGAATACTTTCGAAGCCGGAGAATTCAGATACTTCGGGAGTGCGGTATCGAGGACTCTTCCAGTGAAGGCCACAACATGCCCCATCGCATTGGCTATCGGGAAGGTAATACGCCCGAAGAACTTATCCCGTCACTCACTCACGAATATTCCTGACTCGATAAGAAAGGTTGACTCATATCACTTCTCTTTCAGGAAAAACCAGAGATCACGAGGACTCGTCGAGCATCCGAGCTGGAACTTCTCTATCGTTTCGCAACTAATAGAACGATCGAGAAGGTACTTCAGATACTTCTCATTCTCACTCGAGAAGAGGGCTCGGTGATACCACAGAGCGGTATCCTTATAGAGTGCATAGATATCTCATCATTTTTCCTGTTGATCTCGCATGAGGTCAGCCTTCAGTTCTATACCAGCCTCTTTCGCGAGGATACCGATCGCCTCACGGAAATCGATCTTCTCCATCTCCATGAGAAACCGTATCGGCCCTCATCACTTTCCACACGAGAAACAGTGACAGATATTCTTACTCGGTGAGATGATAAATGATGGAGATTTCTCACTATGAAAGGGACAGAGTCACTTATAGTTCACTCATGCCTTCTTCGTCTGGACATACCGATTCACGATATCGAGGATATTGATGCGAGATTCGATCTCTTGGGAGAGTGACAAGAAAAATTATTTAATGATATAAAATGAAGGATCGTTCTAATTTTGTATAATAAATTCGATATTATCGAGATTCGATGAGACGTGTGACATCCAGAAGGGAGAAAACCTGATCTCCACCTGTCGGACGTGTCATTCATTGATGAGTCGGGTCGTAGCCTCTTCCTTCGAGAGTCCTGCGATGATTACCTTCATCCGTTTCGTGAGGTCGTTTACAGCATTTTCGAGATCATAGGTGATCGTCGCATTCATCTCCATCGTTGCCTTGATGAGGGTGTCATCTTCATTACGACTCACGATATTTGTGAGTCTGAGAGTATCCGTATGGATACCGAGTTCCTTATCTGTTCCATAGAGGAGTTTTTCTCGAAATATCGAGGTGAGATATTCGACAGTCTTTTTCTTATCATAGACGAGGGCACTCACTGTGATGCTTCACTTGAGCTCGACATCATCGGAAAAATCCCCTATTTTTTTCCCACTATCGA
>JAYUQR010000016.1:0-16204 GCA_043756665.1 Candidatus Altimarinota bacterium
TCTGGTACAAAAAGAGTGCCTAACGGCACTCTTCCAGAACCAATCAGTGTATTCCATTTCTCTAGAAATGTGAAACAATGTTGTTGGACATGACAAATATACTATATGGCATAGAGGTCACTAGTTGTAACGTGAACGTATCTCATCAAAGATATCTTTCGATATGTCTTGGATGAGTGAGGAGAGATGATTCATATCCGTTTTTCCACGAGTCATGATGCAGATTAGGTAGGGGTATTTCTCATAGTAGACGATCCCGCAGTCATGAAGCTGATTGACTATTTCACCATTTTCTAGGAGCTCTCTCTCACCGAACTTATGTGCGACGACTATATCACTCGGGAGCTTTCCTGTGAGTCCACCGGTAAATGTCGAGAGAGACAGGAGACGGAGGGCTGATTCTGATGAATCTCGCGTGAGGTATGATGCATTGTAAAGGATCCGGAAGAATGATGCATATTCCTTCACAGAGAGAGTATAGTCCATAGTCTTCGGGGCTGGTATACCGAGATCAGTGTAGACTGTATCCTGTAGTTCCCTAGGGATGAGTGAGAGGAGGGTATTGCTCGCGGTATTATCTGAGTAGACGATGAGGTGATAGAGGAGATCTGCGATCGTATAGCCAGTTCATATATCGATTCCTGATGATGGCTGATAGAGTTGACTCATGCTTGTATTTGCAGTCGGCATCACTACTTTTTGGAGGATATTTGGCTCTATTTCTTGCCACTTGAGATAGGTGAATAGGATAGTGAGCTTCATGAGACTGGCAGGAGAATAACTTGCATCTTCATTGATCCCGAACCAGGGACCATTCCGGAGGTTTCTAAAATAGACGGAGATATGGATATCTTTATTTTTTTCTTGGAGATCTGATATTTTCCGGATGATATCTTTCTCGAATGGTATATATTTCTGATTATTTCAGAGGGTTTTCGTCTCGCATTCGATAAGGGGACTGATAAATGTATATCCACTCGCTTGATGTATGCTCTCTGAAATTTCGGATGATCATTTTTGTACAGAGGGAATCGTATATCCCACGAGTCATCAGATAAGGAGGCATAAGATGATCTTCGCGAGTGTGTTAAGTGGATGCTTATGTGACATATTGCTAGGGGTAAGGGTATACGATCAGGGCCTCTTCCATGAATATTTTCTGAGAGATTATCTCCTTTTCCTTGCATATTTTTCCTTGATTCTACGGGCTTCTTTCACTCCGAGTTTTTCTTCCAGGACGAGATCGAGTTCTCCATCGACATTGAAGAGTGACATATCGAGGGAGATTCCGTGATCCTTTTTGTATCGGTAGTCATCATAGTTCCCATAGGAAATGATGAGTTCACCATCTTCGATGATCCAGAGTTTATTCGCGAGTTTATTCACGAAGTATCGATCATGCGATATAAAGAGGATTGTTCCCTCATATTTTTGGAGGGACTTCTCGAGTGATTCACGAGTTTCCGAGTCGAGGTGATTCGTCGGTTCATCGAGTACGAGGAGATGATACGGGTTCTCACAGAGTATGGCGAAGAGGAGTCTCGAGCGCTCACCTCCTGAGAGAGTGCCTACTTTTTTGGATCCATCATGATAGGCGAATCCATATTGACCGATAATCCCACCAACGCGTTCGAGCGAGTAGGGGAGTCCATGGAGGGCAAAATTCTCGATGAGTGAGAGATCTGTTCTGAGGGTTTCATGGAGTTGGCTATAGTATCAGATACGGATTCCTTTCGCGAGCGAGAGAAATCCCTCGAGGAGTTCTGGATACTCTTTTTTATTTGTCATTCCGTAGGAATCCCTTTCGAGATCATCATCTGATCATCGAATTCAGTTCGACATCGTAAGATGAAAAAAAAGAGATCCCTCCGTTTTACTACGGGATGACAAAGGTAAAGATTCTCGAGTATCTTGAGTCATGCTCCCGAGTATCGTTTTCAGAAATGTACTCTTTCCGACCCCATTTTCGCCCACGATACCGATCCGTTCTCAGGCATTCAGATGCGCTTCTCGGATATAGAAGAGTGGCTCTGTCCTCCCGATAAATGCATCTTCGATTTTGAGTATATTTTCTGCAGAGCGTTCTTTCGGCGTCTCGAATCTGAAAGCGACTCATCGTCCTCGAGTTGGTCTCTCGATGATTTCTATTTTTTCGAGCGCTCGTTCCCGACTTTTTGCGAATCCTGCACGAGATCCAGCACGGAATCGATTGATCAGTGTTTTTTCACTTTCGAGATGTGTCGCTTGTTCTTCGTATGCCTTTTCTTCACGTTTCTCGATGAGTTCCTTCTGCTCCACAGAGAAAGAATAATCACCATGATAGATCATGATCCCATCCTTCCCGAGTATCTCGATAACAGCTGTACAGCTGTTATCGAGGAATTCACGATCATGGGAGACGATCGCATAGCCTCACTTCCAGGTCTCTTCGAGGTACTTCTCGAGCCATTCGACGCTCTCGAGATCGATGAAGTTCGTCGGCTCGTCGAGGAGGAGAAAGTCAGGTTTCGAGAGCAGTGTTTTCGCGAGGGCTATCTTGGTCCGCTCACCTCAGGATACCCCCTCCAGTGTCCGATCGAGGAGGTGAAATATCCCGATCCCACGCGCGACTCGTTCGATCTCATTCTCATAGGTATATCCTCAGGTGAATTTATACTGATCTATCAGTTCAGTATACCGCTCATATTCGCCAGTTTCTTCGAGTTTTCGTTCTTCTACTTTGATGCATCGTTCTATAGCTCGTATTTCGCTAAAGGCATCTCTGAGATCATTTCTGACGGTTGCAGATTCATCCATGAAGTGGATCTGATCGAGGTATCCGAGACTCATGGATCCGATATT
Organism: Candidatus Altimarinota bacterium; assembly: GCA_043756665.1. Lineage (GTDB taxonomy): Bacteria > Patescibacteriota > Gracilibacteria > BD1-5 > UBA2023 > STC-74. The sequence goes on from JAYUQR010000016.1 coordinate 2,842, forward strand.
TTCGATCGATCCCTGATATTCACTGATACTTCCTGTGAGTATCTTCATGAATGTACTCTTGCCAATACCATTTTTCCCTACGATCGCTATTCTATCAGTGGCATTGATCACGGTTGAGATCTTTCAGAGTATGATTTCTCACTGTCTTTCATAGGTGATGATATTGATATTGAGGTGGTTCATGGATTGTTTTGTAGATATCAAGATGGGATAATTCCCCCCTATTCTAGTGAGAAAGGAAAAAAAATGAAAAAAATTTTTGACATTCCCCATGAGTTCTATACTATGCTCCTCGTTCCATGTAGTTTATTCCCCGATAGCTCAGCGGTAGAGCAATTCGCCTAGGCGAATTAACCGGTAGGCTCCACGTTTCTTAGTTTCTTCCAGTATCATATTCCCCGATAGCTCAGCGGTAGAGCAACCGGCTGTTAACCGGTAGGTCGTAGGTTCGAATCCCACTCGGGGAGCCATCACATTTCAAAAAAAAGAGTGCAGCTACACTCTTTTTTGTCCTATATAGAGCCATCTTTTGCTCGAGGATTCGGAGTTTGACGGAAGGAATATCAATGATACACCCTAACTGTGAAAAAGTCGGTAAAGTCCGTACTTTAAAGGCAAAGAATGAGTTTGAGAGTTACTGTCAATATTAGCACTATCACCAGCATGAAATACTTCGTTCTCACAACGCGTAATTTTGAAGAGATAGCGAATACAGAAATTTCAAATACACTTTCTAATTCTCAAATCACTGAGATTGGGTATAGAAAAGTGGTGTTTTCATATGGGGGAGATGCGTTGGATATTCTTTCACTGCGATCAGTCGAAGATGCCTTTATATTTGTCTGAAAAATTGAAGGTATCGACCATACGAGAGATTCGCTTGAGCCATTGATAGAGAAAATAGTTCAGCAAAAACTGGAAGATTATTTGCCGCGTATCCAAAAGCTACGAGTAAATCCCCTGACGCAGTTTCTTATTTCATCAAGTTCTGTCTGAAAGAGAAATTACAGTTATGCCGAAGTGAAGGAGGCACTGAGCAAAGCTTCGGGAGATCATCTGCCACTTACATACGAAGATGAAGCTCACGCAGAATTCGATATCCGGGTATTTCTCGAGCATGATATCGCGTATATAGGGATCCGTCTCGCACCGAGGCCATTACATCGAAGATCCTACAAAGTCGCTACAACAAAAGCTACCCTGAGAGCGGACGTTGCGTATTCTATGGCCTACTTGGCGGAGATTCAACACGATGATATAGTGCTTGATCCAATGTGTGGAAGTTGATCCATTCTCATGGAAGCCTCTTTTTTTGAACCTCGAGAGATCTTTGGCGGCGATATCAATGAGGAGGCAGTAATGACCTCGAGAAAAAATATACAAGCGCTTGATTCGAATCTCAATATCAGAGTTTCAACGTGGGACGCGACGAATTTACCACTCGACAACCAGTCGATAGATAAAATCATTTGTAATCTGCCTTTTGGCAAGCAGATCGAAATTATGGATATCGAGACATTTTATATTTCTGTACTCGCTGAATTCAAAAGGATTGTTCGTCCGGAGGGGAAAATCATACTGCTCACTAGTTATAAAAATTTGGATAAATTCATACCTTCAGATTTCATGCCTGAAAAGACGATGGAAACAAATTTAAATGGAGAGGTGGTTTTTCTCAAAAAATACGGTATTATCTCAAACTTCTCTAACTAAATTCTCGTATGGCAAAGAAAAAGCAACAGATCATCCATCAAGAGGACTTTACCGAGTTTTTCCTCTACAAAACCCAAAATGGCAATGTCCGGATTGAGGTCTTTTTGAAGGATGAAAATATCTGGCTCACACAGGAAAAGATCGCCATTCTTTTTTGAGTACTAAGACCTGCTATAACGAAGCACCTGCGGAATATCTTCGCAAGTGGTGAATTGGATGAAAATTCAGTATGTTCCAAAATGGAACATACTGCCATAGATAGAAAGACATATAGTACGAAATTCTACAATCTGGATGCCATACTCTCCATCGGATACCGCGTCAATAGTATGCAGGCGACACAATTCCGCATCTGGGCAACTGAGAGGCTCAAGGAATATATCATCAAGGGGTTTACGATGGACGATGATCGACTCAAAAATCCTGCTCAGATTTTCGGTAAAGATTACTTCGAAGAGCAACTCGCACGTATCCGTGATATTCGCAGTAGTGAAAGACGTCTATATCAGAAAATCACCGACATATATGCTCAATGCAGCGCCGACTATGATAATCAAGGTGAAATAACAAAAAAGTTTTACGCCATGGTTCAAAATAAGCTTCACTTTGCTATCACCGGAAAAACTGCCGCCGAGATCATCCATGAACGTGTTGACAGTACGAAGGAAAATATGGGACTTTCCACTTGGAAAAACGCTCCAAAATGAGCCATCCGAAAAACGGATGTCATCATCGCAAAAAATTATCTTGATAAAAAAGAGCTCGAAAATCTCAACCGTATGGTTTCCATGTACCTCGACTATGCCGAAATACAAGCCCAAAGAGGGATCATTATGTACATGAAAGATTGGGTAACAAAACTCGATGCATTCCTCAAATTCAACGAAGAGGAAATTCTCTTGGATAATGGAAAGATTTCTCATGAGGTTGTAGAATCTCTTGCGCTCGAGGAATATGAAAAATATCGAAATACCCAAGCTTGACTCTACGAATCAGATTTTGATGCTCTCATAAAAGTCTTGCCACCAATCTAGTTGGATTTGAGAAATACAACTATCTTTCCCTTGTCTCGACATAAAGCAATATATAACTTTTCTATCACTGTTTGACGTCCAGGGCCTCAGGGGAGCCATATAGAATAATCATCATCAAAAGCACGAGTTTCTCGCAAGCTGATGTTTTTTTGATAGATTCTAACCGAGATATACCTATCTTTCCGAATATCCCAAGAATTAAGAAGTATTTCACAGAGTACTATATACGTAAGTGTCTAGATTTCATATGTCTAGATATTTTTATTTCCAAAATAAAGATATATCTGTATATTACTATACGAATGTATATTTATTATATGAGAACAGATAAAAATTTCAACATAAAACTCGATATTCTCCGTGATTTCTTCCGTTCTGGATGAGTCTTTCAATCACTCGATCAGATGAGAGATTTACTTGGATATGCGAATCGATCCTGAGTGAAACTCTTTCTTCAGAAACTCGTGAGTGAAGGTATATTAGAGATGCAAAATACTGTCTATACAGGATCAAATAAGCTCATAGGCTATCCTTTCTTCGAGTCTGTACGTGCAGGACTCCCATTCACTCCTGAGACGCACCCGACGAGTCAGATAGATCTGGATGATTATCTCATCGATCATCCAGCGAGTACCTACTTCGTGAAGGTGAAGGGAGACAGCATGGAAGATGCAGGGATCAGAGAGTGAGATATCGTGATCCTCGATCGTTCCCTCACACCGAAAAATGGAGATATCGTGATCGCATCTCTCGATGGAGAAGTGACTCTCAAATATTTTGAAAGGAAATGAGATAAGATTAGACTTATTCCAGCCAATCCGAAATATGAACCTATTATTGTGAGTTGACCGTGTGAGATTCTCTGAGTCGTTTCAGGCTCTGTCCGTAAATACCATTAGAAATGATTTTCCGTACATCGAAGCACATATTTGCACATATAGACTGCAATTCTTTTTTCGCCTCTTGTGAAGTTCTCAGAGATCCATCACTGAAAGGGAAGTGTGTCTGTGTGTGAGATCAGATCGTGATCGCCGCGAGCTATGAAGCGAAGAGGTATTGAATTAAAACAGGTACTCCATTCTGGGAAGCCCAGAGGATGCTCGGGAAGAAACTCATACACAAGATCCCTGACCATGCATGGTATAGGCAGGTTTCCGAGAGACTGATGGAATATCTCTCAGGAAAGCTCGGAAAGATAGAGATTTTCTCTATAGATGAGCTTTTTGTCGAGCTGAGTGATATTCATCCCTGAGACTTTGCATTATTCGCTGAAGAGCTTAAGATCGCTATTTATCATGATATCGGGATCCCTGTCTCTGTCGGCATATCCAATACTCGTATACGGGCGAAGATGTTCGGAGACCTGAGGAAACCATTTGGCTCTTTCGTAGAGTTCAAGACTGAGGAAATAGAAGCCACACTCAAGATGCTTCCTGTGACCGAGATTCCCTATATAGCACGAGGGAATAGTGAGAGACTCTGAAGCCAGATAAAAACAGCCTATGACTTCTATGCGATGGAGTGACGGCGAGTTTCTGAGATTCTCGGGAGAAATGGAGTCGTCCTCTGGCTCGAACTGCATGGAGTGGATAGCTGGGTTCCCCATGATACAAATAAAAAAAGAAAAAGTATTGCTTGCACGAGATCATTCAATCATGAGATGAATTCGAATGCTGATTTTCTCTGGAGACAGATCCTCTACAACTTCGAGAGAGGATACGAGACGATGCTTGCCGAGAAACAGTGAACGAAAGTGATCGGACTTCTCCTGAGAACGAAGGAATTCTCCTACTCTTCCCGTGTATCTGATATGTGAGAGACGAATATCGACAGAACTCGTATGGTAGAGATACTCAGAGAACTCTTCCTCAGTATCTATGAGAAAGGAGTGACCTATAGAACAACTTGAGTCACCTTCTCAGAACTTTCTCCATTTACCCCGAGACAACTCTCAGTTTTCGATGTTCCTGAGAAGGCCCATGTACATAACGAAAAACTCTCCTCGGCAATTATGAAATTGAAGGAGAGATTTGGGGAGTGAATCGTGAGGCAGTGATTTATCCGAGAGACGAGGAAGAAGGAAGAAATTGGGATATTGTTCGAGGTATAGAATATGGTATGAGTGAATGAGGCAATGGATTCAATATCGTTTCTATATTTCCATGATGAGTAAGTGCTACGGATGAATCATATCATATTGCACAGATGCCGAGAAATGAAGTACTTCAAGAAGTCAAAAAACTCGCTTTTGAGGAAAGTAAAAAATGATGACAATATATAGTTTGTAAGTAAGTCTATATAAGTTTCGGAATGTATGGAATACCCTCTTGACTTATAAAAGCAGTTCTGACTTCCTCGATCAGACACCAGCAAAATTTAAATTTTTGGTATGTAAATTATCCCCTCGTGATTTATTATGTTGTCTCGTACCTCTTCCAATACTGGGAGCCATAGTGAATAATCAACATCTAAAGTATCAGTATTCCGCATATTGGTGCTTTTTTGTGTGGTTATCACCGAAAAATGGTGAATGTATCAGTATTTTTTAAGAAATGGGAGGAAGAGAATATTGGTGCTTATGAGCAGAGGTATTATCAATAAATACGTTTACAGGTGTACGTTACATCCACTATAAATATCTCGCGATCAGCATACTACGTGGACTACATTTTATATAATACACTATAATTCATATTTAGGAATATTTTTTCATGTGATTTTCCTGCATTTTCTCGTACTATTCCTAGAATATCCTCCATTCTCCTTATATGAATCCTCCCAATTTTATAGTACGAGTAAGTATCATACTTTCCACTCTTACTTTCTGAATTTTTTTTAGTTCAAATGAGGATACATTTGCCCTCATTTATCCTGCATGAGCACCTCCCAACGAAACCGTTTGAGGAAAATATAGATTATTTTTCGATAATATATTCCAATGATGTCCCAGTGTAGGAGATGTGATCACTGGGTTTTCTTCTGTCGGAGTTCCTATATGTATCACTCCCTCAGTTACCTGACTGGATCTCCCAGGAGATCTCGGCTATACCCTGTATCATAATGGTGTAACGTGGGTCTCGAGTCCAAATATCTATAATGCAAATGGGAATATCGGGATCGGGTCAATCGCACCATGAGCCAAGCTCGAAGTTGCTGGTCAGATAAAGATTACTGGAGGGGCTCCAGGACCTGGAAAAATACTCATGAGTGATGCTACTGGACTTGCTTCTTGGTCTGCAGTTTCGTCATCTTTTTCCTGAGCCTATTGGTCACTGACGGGAAATACGATAACGGCGACGGATTTTATCGGATCGCTGAATCCTGAGGATCTCGTATTCAAGACAAACAATATCGAGAAGATGCGTATATCCGATGCTGATGGAGATATTTTTATCGGGACGATGCGAGTGGGAAATGGTGCTACGAATGATATTGAGAGCGTTGCAATCGGACGATCCAATGGAACATACGGGGGCAATGGATTGCGGAATACTTCAGTCGGTGCTTTTGCACTCCAGACAGTCGGATCGGGTTCATATAACTCAGCATTTGGATATGGCGCTATGCAATCTGCATCATGAGGGAACTATAACACTGCACTTGGTGCCTGAGCATCCTCATATTATGCTTATGGATCGAATAATACATCTGTCGGTACATTTTCGTATTATTATGGAAATACTTCAGCTACAGCATCAGACAATACGGTTGTATGATCCAATGCTATGAAAGATAATAGACTCTGATCCTCGAATACGATCGTCTGATCGAGTGCAGGATGAAACTATACGGCACCGACGACCAATTATTCGAATAGCTCATTCTTCGGATATCGAGCAGGGAATGTCATAGGTACTGGTACGAATAATATACTCCTCTGATATCAGGCTGCTGATACCCTGACAACGGGATCGAATAATATCGTCCTAGGATTCAATGTCGATACACCCACTCCTACGAGTAATAATACCCTCAATATTGGCAATATAATCTTTGGAAACGGGATCGATGGAACCAATACCACCCTCTCGACGTGAAACATCGGTATCGGCGTATCGAATCCGAGTGCGAAGCTCGAAATTGCATGACAGATAAAGATAACGGGTGGAACTCCTGGTCTCGGGAAGTACCTCGCATCAGACGCCTCATGACTCGCGACGTGGTCGACGATCACGACAGGGGATATGTCCGGGAGTTTTTGGTCACTCTCAGGAAATACTATCGGTGACAATGATTATCTCGGAACCAATAATGCAAAATCTCTCGTCTTCAAATCAAACGCTCTAGAAAGACTCCGCATCACTTCAGTGGGAAATATCGCATGACTCGACTATGGGAGTAGCCTCGGGGGCACCAATAGTCTCGCTATCGGTCTGAATGCCGGGACTTCTATGAATGGATCATATGATACAGCTCTCGGGTGATATGGTGCATGATACCAGATGGGGTGAATCTATAACGTGGCTTTCTGATGAGCCTATGCAGGGTATGCAATGGGTTGATCTTCGAATGTTGCAATCGGTACCTATGCTGGTACGGGTATGTCCTCTGGGAATAATAATATATATATCGGGAGTTATGCCATAGGAAATATGAATCAGGATAACCAATTTTCGATAGGAAATATCATCTATGGAAGTGGTATGGGAACAAGTGGAATCACAAATGGTCGTATCGGTATCGGGACGAGGACTCCTGGGCAAAAACTCACGATCTCCTGAGGAACAATACAGATTCTCTATGGAGCCTACGGTTCATGAAAAGTGCTCGTATCAGATACCAATGGTGTCGCTTTCTGGTGAGATACTGTCACGTGAACAGCCTCTTCTGTCAGTGCTTCTGGTATCGTGAACGGAGTAGCGAATTATGTTCCAAAATTCTGATCTGGATGAGTCGGACTCGTTCCATGACTCCTCTATGATAATGATCAAACTCTGTGAGTTGGTACAATTACGCCCACAGCAGGCTACGTACTCCATGCATCAGGAAGTCTCCTGATTGGTGATGATACAGTGTTCCCTGATATGCTCAATGAAAGTTTCGAATCTGCGACATTTCCCCCTGCTGGATGGACAACTGTTGCACCAGGAGGCATCATGATCACTCGAGATACGACCACGGGGAGTTCTGGAAGTGCTTCTGTGAAGTTTAATGGGAATGGGGCCAATGCGCAAAATGCCTCTATATCTTATACAGTGAATGTTACAGCAAATAGTTTCCTCTCATTTTACTGGAAAGCAAGTTCTGAACCAGGAGGGGATATCCTCTCATTTTGTTTGGATTCGACACCCTGTACGATAAATACTTCCGGTATCACTCCATGGACGAAGGTTACCTATAATCTCTCACCCTGAGTCCATACGTTGAAGTGGAAATATGAAAAAGATGGAGCATTTGCGAATGGCGCAGATGCTGTATGGATCGATCAGATAAATATCCGTCGATATGGTCCCACCTATCTTGTTTGAGGTCATATTGGTGTCGGTATTCCTACACCACAGTTCCCTCTGGATGTCGAGGGATATATCCAGTCTCACGGGTATTGTATCACGGGTCTCTGTGCGAATACCTGGAGATGAATGGTCGAACAGGGAACATCGTCTCCAGGATATAACTGATTTGTCTGAGCATCATCTCTTTGAATGATAACAACAGGACTATATAACATAGCATTTTGACCATTTGCTCTTGCACAAACAACCTCTGGAGTCGGTAATACTGCGGTGGGTACCCAGTCACAGTTTGCAAATAATATTGGAAGTAATAATTCCTCGGTAGGATTCGGTAGTCTCTATACAAATAAGTGAGTCAATAATACCGCTATGGGAACACGAGCACTCAATACAAATATAACGGGGAATAATAATATCGCCCTCGGATATCAATCGGCTCAGGCACTCACATCAGGATCCAACAATATCGTTATCGGATATGATATCGATCTCCCCTCTATAGCGAGCTCGAATATGCTCAATATCGGAAATCTCATCTATGCAACAGGACTCAACGGCATAAATACAACCCTTTCTACGGGTAATGTCGGTATCGGAACAGCTACCCCAGGAGCGAAGCTCACAATCTCGGGCTCTGTCCAGATCACTGACGGGACACAGGGGGTGGGGAGATTCCTCGTTTCTGATGCCTCAGGTATCGGCTCGTGGCAGTCGACCAGCTCTGCGCTTGCCTGAACATATTGGTCACTCTCAGGGAATACGGTGTGAGTGAATGATTTTATCGGAAGCAATAATGCACAAGATCTTGTAGTAAAAACAAATGGTATTGAAAAACTCAGAATAATTTCATCAATGAATGCGAGTGGGCAGATAGCAGTATTGACTGGTTGAGACCTTCTCATGAATGGAATAACGACAGGTCTCGGTAAGTGACAAATTATTACAAATACAGTATTCTGAACTGACTCTCTTCGTTCCAATACCACATGATATGAGAATACAGCAAATGGATATACAGCGCTTTCTTCAAATACTACTTGATACAATAATATAGCAATCGGTTCATATGCTCTCCAGAATAACAGAAGCTGACATGAGAATACTGCAAATTGATCATATGCGCTTACTGCAAATACTACAGGATATGCGAATTCCGCCGTTTGAGCATTTGCACTCAATGCTAATACTACTTGAATTTCGAATACTGCAATCGGGCATGCATCCATGATCTCTAATACGACATGAGTATGGAATACAGCTCTCGGAAAGTACTCTTTGCAAAGTAATACAATTGGCTCAGAAAATACAGCACTCTGATATGGTGCAATGAATTTCAATACTACGTGAGGTCGAAATATAGCTATCTGACAGTCAGCATTAGGAACAAATTCGATATGAAGTTATAATACGGCAAACTGATATCAGGCACTATCAAGCTGATCTTTCGGGAGTTATAATACTGCACTCGGATATAAGGCACTTCTAGGAAATATTGGAATCGGTAATATAGGCATAGGAAGTGGTTCAGCGTATAATCTCACGAATTGATCCAATAACATTGCTATCTGATCAAATACCAGTTTTTCTTCATGAACCGCATCGAACCAGCTCAATATCGGTAACTGGATCTATGGTGATAATGGAAATATTGGTATCGGGACGTCATCACCATGACAAAGATTGACTATCTCTTGAGGTACAATTCAGATCGTCGATGGTACCCAGTGATCAGGAAAAGTTCTCGTGAGTGATGCAAGTGGCATCGCGAGCTGGTCTGCCGTTGCCCTGAGTGCGAGTGCATCATGAATCACTGGATGAAGTGGCTTTTATATACCAAAATTCGGCACTGGATGAAATGGCCTCGTCAGCTCACTCTTCTATGATAATGGGACTTCTCTCGGGCTCGGAACGACGAGTGCGACGAGTCGCTTCGAGATATGGTCAGGGGCAACGAGCTACTTTCACATGCGAGGGGTGAATAACATAGGATTCGGTATCGGATCAGTTCGACCTGCTCTCACGGGAAATGCGAACTCAGGGTACGGACATGAGTCACTTTATACACTCACTTCTGGGTATTCGAACTCAGCCTACGGTTACCAGTCTCTTCGATTCACCACAACAGGATACAATAACTCCGCACTCTGACAGGAATCTCTCTATAATAATAATGATGGAACCTGGAATACGGCAATCGGATACCAGTCTCTTCGTTCGGGAACCAGTACTGACTATAATACAGCCCTTGGTGGACAGGCACTCTATAATCTCGGAGTCGGATCAGGAAATGTCGCTATCGGGAATAACGCTCTCTATGGTGCGACGACGACCGCTTCGAACAATACGGCCCTCGGATATCTCGCAGGAAATGGCATCACGACGGGGTGGAATAATATCACTCTCGGATACAATACCCAGGTCGCATCATGAGCCGCATCGAACCAGCTCAATATCGGAAACTGGATCTATGGAAATGGGGGAAAAATATCGATCGGACAGACAAATGTCGGATCAGGAATATATGCACTCGATGTCGAATGAGGCTATATCAATAGTTCCTCATGACTGTGTATTAACGACACATGTCTCTCGAATTGGTCCAATATATTCAATGCCATCAGTGGCTCAGGGAATGCAATCCCAAAATGGAATGCAGCAGGGACGGGACTTGTCGCTTCTCGTATTATCGAAAATGGGACTGATATCCTCATCTCGACAGGATCACTCCAGTCGGTGAATATAACACCCGCGAATAGTAATCAGTATAGTCAGGTATTGATCTCTTCTGGATGAGCACTGAAGCAATGACTCACGAGTCGTGAAAAACTCAGGATCTTTGCGGTGAGTAACTACTGAGGAAGTGCTGTTCAGAGTCTGTGTATGTACAACTCATCGAATGCTGCCTGTGGAGGTATGGGAAGTCCTGCCTATACCAATGTACCGAATTATAATCAAGTAGACGCTATTTCCTATACGGGATGAATCTGAGACTATGTTCCAGCGACAGCAGCTTCGAAGGCACCATATTTTGTCTCATTCTATACGGGCACCTATATGGTCACGACGAGTTATACCTTCGAGGCGGGCTCACTGACTTCTCTTTCGTGAGGATGTAATTTTTTCCCTTACTATAGTGTCTATTCCAATACTGGAGCTGTTCCAGTACTCAGAAAATATACGACGGGAGCAGATGTGATATTTACTATGGACTTCAGTACTGTCCTTTCGAACGTCGACTCTTCCACGAATCTCAATGTTCCCGATAGGAGGGTCAAGCGTGTGGGTATGCAGTTCATACAAAATGTCTTCATGACCCCTGGTCAGGCACTGGTCATGACCCTCTGATTCCAGGATCCAGGAGATGCCTGTATCTGAGTGACTGACCGATGAGTGGATCTTGTTACCAATTCTCAGAAAAAACAGACACTTAGTATCGTGGAACTGTAGGCACTAGAGGCTGAGTTACGGATAAAAATATATGAAGAGGGAATATTATGTCGTCTATTCTCGGAGAATGCGCCCATATTTATATATTTTATTTGTATTTCTTCTCTTCGGAAGTATAGTCGGATAGAACTCTCGTATATATACTATGAAAAACACCTTCTACATAACCACACCGATCTATTATTCGAATGGGGTTCCCCATATCGGTCATGCATATTCTTCACTCCTCGCAGATACGATCGCGAACTATCATCGCCTCTGACATGAGGAAGTTCGATTTTCGACGGGAGTAGATGAGAACTCCCAGAAAGTTGTCGAATCTGCACGGGCACTTGATATGGATACTATGACCTATGCAGATATGATGGCTATGAAACATCAGGCTGTGTGGGATGGTTTAGGGATACGCTACACTGACTTCATCCGTACGACTGAACCTCGACATCATGCATATGTCCAGAAGGTCCTCCAGAGATCCTACGATGTCGGAGATATCTATGAGTGAGTCTATGAGTGACTCTACTGCATCGGATGTGAGGCATTCAAGAAAGACAGCGATCTCGTGGAAGGGAAATGCAGTGATCATCCGAATAAACCCCTCGAACACTTAAAGGAGAAAAACTATTTTTTCAGACTCTCGAAATACCAAGATCAGATACTCAGATTCTATGAGGATCATCCTGATTTCGTGAAACCGAGAAGTCGATACCATGAGATTATCGAATTCGTTCGAGGTGGACTCGAGGATTTTTCTATCTCCCGTGAGACAAATACCTTCGGGATTCCTTTACCTTTTGATCCAAGTCAGGTGACCTATGTTTGGTATGATGCCCTCTTTAATTATCTCACACTCATACAGGATGATGAGAGAAAGTGGTGGCCAGCGGATATGCATGTTATCGGGAAGGATATCGTGAAATTCCATGGTATATATTGGCCTGCTATGCTCTGGAGTGCAGGATACGAGGCTCCGAAACAACTCCTGACAACTGGGTATTTCACCGTCGATGGACAGAAAATGTCGAAAACAATCGGGAATGTGATCGATCCTGTCGAGTACAGCGAGAAGTATTCACGGGATATGCTCCTCCTCTATCTTTTTATGGCATTCCCGATCTGAGAAGATGGAGACTTTGATCGTCATCAGGCACTCCTTATGTTCAATGCAAAACTCGCAAATAATATCGGAAATCTCCTCAATCGGTTTATCGCACTTTCTCTGAAGCTCGATGGGAAGGTAACTGGGGATGTATGAAAAGTATGAATAGAAAAAATAGTGTCCTATACTGATCTCATGGAACACTCTGATCTCAAATGATGACTCGAAATTGCATTCGAGTATGCTTCAGAGATCAATAAATATGTCGATGATTCAGCTCCATGGAAAGTCGATATAGATACTCCAGAACAACGTGAAAAATTAAATTCCATACTTTTCATACTCGTATGAAATCTCAGAAAAATTGCCCTGATGCTCCTCCCGTTTTTCGATCAGAAGATGCGTGAGCTCCTCGAACGTATCGGGACACCATATGATGATGCTCTGACATTACTCGAAAACCTCTCTCTCGAACCAGGACATTTTCTCGTACAAGAGAAGGGTATTCCACTGTATATGAGGATCAGTGAATAACTAACTGTTAAGTCCAAACACATCCTTTCACTAAAATAGAAAAAGTGGGTATACTGAATTCGCTAAAAATATCAGTACTTAAC
>JAYUQR010000017.1:0-5567 GCA_043756665.1 Candidatus Altimarinota bacterium
TAATGGTAATTATACTTATATTTACCATAGTTCTCTAATTCATAAAAAATATACCATGCAAGAATTACTGAAAAAATGTATCTTCTTTTTTATTCTCTCAGTAGTTCTAAGCTCATGTATGAGTGATGATACCACCCCGAGTAATCAAATATATACGGCGAGTAGCTCCCAGGTGAGCATAAAGGCAGAGAGTAACGTATCAGTACGTACCCCAGATATTATTATCAATTCAGGAACAGAAATAAGCTATTTTTCCTCATGAAATATATCAAAAAATAATACAGAAATTGTCACACTATGAACTGTGTATGATGCCGATAATATGGATAAAAGCGCAATATTAATCAATGACCTTAAAGGTAAAAGAGTATTCCTCATGGATAAACAGGAACATGTACTCCATGAATGGACATTATGAATATGGGGACTCTGAAATGACTTTGAGATTCTGCCGGACGGCAAAATTTTAGCGTTACTCAAGACAAAGCTGAACAGTATCGAAACAGGTGGAACTGGTGGTAATATTCAATTATTGGGTGGGGCTGGCGGTCATATTCAACTAATAGATACAAACTGAAAGGTATCCTGGGACTTTACCATTGCCAATAATAACACTATTCTCCATCATGATGTCGAACTTCTCCCAAATGGTAATATACTCGCAATGGAGTGGAATAGAGTAGCAGGTAAAACAGTTGGATATAAGTTAGATACAGATATTTTTCTCGAAAGATTAATAGAGATAAATCCTAAAACTAATACTATAGTATGGGAATGGAGATCAAGAGATCATATCTTACAAGATACAAATCCTAAAATTGCAAATTATGGAAATATAGAGAAATCACCCGAACGAATAGATATAAATTATTCTCAATCAGCGAGTGGTATGGTCATGCATGCAAATTGATTCGTCTATGATCCAGTAAAAGATCTCATTTATCTGAGTGTCTATAACTTCAGTGAAGTATGGGTGATCGATCATAGCACGACCCGACAAGAAGCTCGAGGTAGTGCTGGTGGTACCTATGAACGCTGAGGGGATTTGGTATACAGATTTGGAAACCCGAGCGCTTATCGATGAAGTGGTACAAGACTTTTTTACAGTACTCATCATCCGAGCTTTACTCATTCGGGGACTTTTCTTATCTATTCGAATGGGAAGGGTGCAACACCAGAACAGTCTACTGTCTATGAATTACAGTTACCTGAAGAAATAGGAAAGAAACAATCAGTTATGAAGATGCCTGAAGTTATATGGTCCTATACTCATCCTGACTTGTACTTTGATAAAGTAGGGTGAGCCGTACGACTCCCAAATGGAAACACATTGATCACTGAATGAGATGGGGGCATCTGGGAAGTTACTCGAGAAAAAAAATTAGTGTGGAAATATACACAAAAGCCTGCTATGTTCTGGAGAACATACTCATACAGTCTCGATTCTCCGGCCATTAAGGCGCTCGAACTAGATATTTCAGGATCTAGAGAAAAAAAATAATATTTGCTTTTTCTAAACTCTTCCGTATATTCAAAAACATGTTCCTACAAAATGTAAAATCATCTTGGCATCATACTCTCACCTCACGGTGTGGTATTGTGTTGTAGATATTTGTATAAAATAGTTACTTCAAATTCCCCCGTGAGTGTAAAAACTTTCGGGGGATTTTTCTTGTTTCGTTATTCGTTCATATTTCTGTTATTCCTGCGAATGCAGGAATCTAGATTTCTGAAACCTGGATTTATTCCCCCCTGTATTGATCCATCAATCTTAGTTTAAGTTAGTCCTCTCTTATGTACTCCTACTTCAAAACGAAACATACGTGGCAAAATATCTGGCATCATTTCCTCTCACATTGGCGGTAAGATTTTTCTGGAAAACTTTTTTCTTGAATACTTTTTATCCGCCAGAAATGGCGGATTTTATTATCTTATTTTTTCTTTTTTATGAAACCAGATATTTTAAACATAGGTATAAGCTCAACCTTACCAATTAGACAACAAACTGAACAATTTTTCTACGATAACTATACCCTTAGTTCACCACTTTCATTTAGGTGAGAATTTATGTGAGTACGAGAATCTACAATTGCAGGAATTTCTGTCGAAATAATCACGATAGCCGTTCAAAAACTAATGAACAGAGTAATGAGTGGAGATGTAACTGTCGGAATAGCTTCCTTAAATGATGTTGTCCAGTTTTTTCGAGAGAGTGGTAAATTCCCCATGAATGATGGAACACGATTCTGATATTTTGATAGGAGGTATCAGGAGAGAGTTCCAGTAATTGAAAGAACAGGAGGAGATTCATTTGATGATGCAAATAAATTTTCGTATATAGCAACTTGAGAAACAAGAATCACAGAATGATGAAAAGTTCCACTTTATGACATAGTATTCGCTATTGACGATGGAACTCAGAGAGAAGGTAATAGTCCAGTAGGGGTTGTATCTCGGAGAAATATGAGAAAGATTCCGAATCTTAAAAGTGTTGTTTCTGATATTTCAGCACGAGCGGAATGAGCATGTTTAAATTCTTTACCTTATAGAAAAAGATACCCTCGTGGATAATGAAATGAACTCTATGATTTACCCGATCTTTCTTACATCTTGGTGGAATATTCCTCTTCCTCATTGGCGGATATTTTAGCAATTTTTATTTTTCTAAAATCTGTCAGAGAGGAATCTTTGGCAGATTTTTTATTTCACATTTTACTATTTTTTTTATGAACTCACATACAATTTTCGATTCCACATCCAGAGAACTCCAGGAGATACAAGATGCTTGTACTCGGGTAGTTGCTCAATCAACATCTCAAGCCATCCTCATTACGGTAGTTTATCGTGATACAATAGGCAGGACGCTATCAGTCCGAGTCCCAAGTGATGACGTCACTCTGAGTCAGATTCCTGAGGGAGGTACCTATTTTACTTGAATTAACTAAATTTTATGAACCTCAAAAATACTATCATACATCCTTCAGGATACTTCTGAGAATTCTGAGGTCGCTATATTCCTGAGATGCTCATCTCCATCATGGATGAGCTTCAGGAAGGGTTTTTCAAAATCAAGGATACAAATGAATTCCAGGAAGAACTCCATAATCTTTATAAAAACTTTGTCGGGAGACCCTCCCCACTTACCTATTGCGCTCACCTCAGTGAGAAAATAGGATGATGAAAGATCTATATAAAAAATGAGGGCACCAATCATACTTGAGCTCATAAGATCAATCACTGTGTCGGTCAGATGCTTCTCGCAAAACACCTTTGAAAGAAACGAATCATCGCTGAAACATGAGCATGACAGCATGGACTTGCTACAGCGAGCGTCGCTGCGAAGTTTTGACTCAAATGTATCATCTATATGGGAAAAAAAGACTATGAAAGACAACGTCCAAACGTCTACTATATGGAACTTGCAGGTGCTCAGGTCATAGCGGTCGAAGAGGGGGACCAGACCCTGAGGAGCGCTGTCAATGCTGCGATAAAAGACCTCATTAACCATTCAAATGACTCATACTACCTTCTCGGTACGGCGTGTGGTCCACATCCGTATCCATCGATGAATGTTTTTTTCCAGAAAATTATCGGTGAAGAAGTGCGAAAGCAGCTCTCTGAGTCCATCTGAAAAACCCCAGATATCCTCATCGCTTGTGTCGGTGGATGAAGCAATGCACAAGGACTTTTCTACGAATTCCTCGATGATCCACTCATACGAATGATCGGAGTAGAAGCATGAGGAAAATGAGTCGATACCGGAAAACATGCGGCTCGATTTACTCAGAAACAGCTCTGAGTCGTAGAAGGATATAAGTCGTATTTTCTCCAAAATACTGATTGACAGATTTCCGAGACATACTCTCTCTCTGCTGGACTTGATTACTCCTGAGTGAGTCCCCAGCTTGCGTATCTCGAGAAGATTGGAAGGGTAGAGATGGTCTCAATAACCGATGACGAGGCACTAGAAGCGCTCTCACTTCTCATGAAAACAGAAGGCATACTTCCTGCACTCGAGTCAGCACACGCTGTTGCCCATACTATAAAGATCGCAAAAACGACACGAAAAGATCAAATTATCGTCTGTAATCTCTCTGGAAGGTGAGACAAGGATCTTTTTATTACAGCCCCAAAATTTGATCCAAAATTTAGAGACTTTCTCGAATCGTATCTCCATAATATTTCCTAAACTATGAAAAATATAATGACCCATCTCGTGTATGGATATCCTGATATTGCATCGAGCGAAGCACTTTTCTCGCTCCTATCGAGATATTCCAAATTTATCGAAGTACAGTTTCCTTTTTCTGACCCTATCGCTGATGGTGAGGTGATTTCTGAGGCAAACTCTGTTGCACTTGAGAATAATATCTCCACAAGTGAGATTTTCGATTTTATCGAAAAACATCGACAAAGTACCTGAGCTCAGGTACTGACTATGAGCTATTTTCATACGGTATTCCGTCATGGTATAGAACAGTTTGTCTCTGATGCTGCTCGAGCTTGAGTCTATGGGGTTATTGTTCCAGATATCTCGCTTGATCAAGAGGAAGGGAAGATCCTCTATAAATACTGCCAACTCTATGGCATATATTTTATCGTACTCGTTTCACCACATACTTCAGATATTCGACTCAAGATGCTTTCAGAATATGGACAGGGATTCATCTATGCTCTTTCGCAAAATATGACGACGGGTACTTCTGGGAATTTTTGATTTGATTTTCAAACCTCTATCTCTCGAATACGCTGATATTTCTCTCTTCCGATCGGAGTAGGATTCTGAGTACAGAGTATTTCTGATATCGAGAAAGTGAATTCTGTCGCAGATTTTTCTATTCTAGGAACGAAGATTATCCGCTTATTTCAAGAGTGATGAGTCGAAGCTGTAGAGTGATTCATGCAAGAAATCCACTAAAAACCTCCGAATATGGCCTTCTCTCGGAGCAAGAATCTACTTCTTTTTCAATATGGTACAGCCTAAAATAACCATACATGCCAATATGATGCCCCCGATCCCGAATCCGATACGACAAGGAAGTTCTCCCGAGAGGAAGAGTATATTTGCTCGGCACTGTTTTTCTGCAGGATCAAAAGCGATCCAAATCGGGATGATGCTCATAAGGAGGATGATGCTTTGCATGAGATTATGGTATCGCTCTTTCGTCACTCTGCCATGCAGGAGAATCGCGAGTCCCGCCACGAAAAACACTGCCAGTGCGACAATCGCGATGTATATGGGAACTCGCAGCCCTTCTGGTCTGATATACATGATATATCCATTCACGAGACTCAGCGACATCATCCCGATTCAGATCAGATTTTTCTGTTTCTGGCTCAGATCTTCGATGCTGATGTATTTTTGATTTGATTCTGACATAATTTCGAGTACTATAGGGAAGTAATTTTTTCTTCTATGTTTCCATCTTTACGCACTTTTTGGATCACAAGTGTGATACTCATCATAGCAGTGATCCTTCTCGCGGTATATCTCTACTATGATTGCATGGCGAATACGGGTTGTTCGGGAGAGTCGGGTATAGTGTTTGTCCTTTTGGGTCTACCTT
>JAYUQR010000018.1:0-5539 GCA_043756665.1 Candidatus Altimarinota bacterium
AAACCTGGAAAATTTGCAAGAATCCCTATTAGAATGAGACGTTCTAAAAACCAGATTCAATGTCAAGATGAAATGTATGATGTCTAGTGAGCAGTTACAGTGTACTTTGTAGACAAAGAATGGTGAATCCATCCTGATATAGTGAGTGTAAGGGTAGCAAATAGAGAAATCATGGATACAAGATATCCATTCAAGTTTAAAAATGTAGAGTAATTCTCATCCCGACTCGTTCGGGATTTTTCTTGCCTTCGATCTGATTTTCTCTATCATACGATTATGAAAATCCTCGATCGTGGTCAGTATCGTGAGTCGAAGGTGTGTCCTGTCTGTGGACGACCATTTAGTATGCGGAAAAAGTGGAAAAAAGACTGGGAATCTGTACTCTACTGCTCAGAAAAATGCAAGAAAAACAAAAAATCATCCTCGTCTGGTACAAGCGGGATCTCCGTATAAGTGATCACTGTCCTTTGGTAGATGCTATCGCTCGATGAAAGAGTCAGCATATTCCGGTGATCGCTTTCTATAGCTTCGAACCTCGTGTGACGAATGCTCCTGATTTCTCAGATTTTCACAGGCAATTCATCGAAGACTCTCTTCATGATCTTTCCCATTCACTTGAAGACATATGAGTGCCACTTCTTATTTTCGAGCAGAATATATCAGATGCCATGAAGTGTATCCTGGAGCACTATGAGGTAGAATCGATTTTTTCCCATGAAGAGACGGGAAATATGATCACCTATGATCGAGATATTATGATGGGGAAATATCTCAAGTCCAAAAAAATCCATTGGACTGAATATCCGACGAACTGAGTCGTGCGAAGACTCAAGTCTCGGGATGACTGGTCTCGGATCTGGCAGAGTCGGATGTTCGAGGGAGTTCTCCCGATCCCAGAGGGTCAAATCTCGTTCACTCCCGATATCACTCTCGATACATGGAGAAAAGTATCAGAACGAAATCCTCATCTCCAACAGTGAGGGGAACACGCATGAGAGTGAGTGATACTCAGTTTTCTCGAGACACGTGGGAAGGGCTATATGGGAGGGATGAGTCGTCCGATCGATGGGCAGGAAGCGAGCTCTCGGATATCACCCTATCTCGCGTATGGGTGTCTCTCGCTCAGACAAGTCGTCCAGATGACATGGCTCCGTATGGCAGATCTGAAAGAGAAGTGAGATACGAGATTTCTCAGATCACTTTCCGCCTTTCTCTCACGTCTCCACTGGCAGTCACACTTCATCCAGAAGCTCGAGAGTGAGCCGAGATTCGAGCAAGAAAATGCGATGAAACTCTATGATACGATCCGTACTGAGTATGACCTTAAGCTGATGGAGGCGATAGAACAGGCAAAGACGGGGATTCCTTTCATCGATGGGGTTGTGAGACAGCTCCAGGCAATAGGCTGGATCAATTTCCGAGCCCGAGCGACCCTCGTATCCTTCGTCGTGAATACCTGTATGCAGCCATGGAAGGGGAGATGGGCTCACTGGCTCGCACGCCACTTCACCGACTATGAGCCAGGGATCCACTATCCACAGCTCCAGATGCAGTCAGGGACAATGGGGATCAATACGATCCGTATCTACAACCCCGTGAAACAACTCCATGACAAGGATACGGATGGGAGATTCGTCGCGACCTGGCTCCCTGAGCTCGCGAAGCTCCCGAAACATCTCCAGGCAGAGCCATGGAAGATCACAATACTCGAGTCGATGGAGCATGATTTCGTTCTCGGGCGAGACTATCCGTATCCGATCGTCGATATCGAAAGTGCGAATCGAAAAGCGCGCGAGATTCTTTATGCGATCAAATCGCAGATTGATCCCCAAGCGAAAGAGTCTATAGTTCGAAAGCATGCAAGTCGTAAATCATCTCCGCGTAAGAAAGTAAAGAAGAAAGAAAAAGAAAATCCAGATACCAATCTTTCACTTTTTGACTAGAATCTCTCTATAAATCATTTTTTTGTCATTCCGAGGAGAGCGGAGGAATCTCTTTTTCCTGTCATTATAATAAATTATAGTATTTTAACTAGATTTACATCATTTCTCTATATCCGTCATTCCTTCATGCTATTCAGGACAGGCTCTGAGTGAAACGAAGGATCCAGAGTACCAGAAACCTGGATTCTTCACTCCGTTCAGAATGACGGACCAACGGTACTATTCAAATTAAAATACTATAACATGAATAACTCTATCTTTGTCATTCCGGGCTTGTCCCGGAATCTAGATTCCTGCATTCGCAGGAATGACAGATAAAAAAATGCTAATCAAATTAACATATTATATGAGAAGGTTTGATCGAAAATCTCATAAAAATTCTTGGTAAGGGATCCCTGCGGGATGATAAAACAAAAGAAAATTTGAATTATAAACAGTATCTAAATCATCCTTATGACTCGAGCACAATGGATCCTCTATGATCAGTGTAATATTAGGTATATCGAGCCCTGAGTGACGGATATTTTTTTCATACTTTTTACGGGAAGTCGTATCAGTTCACCAGTAGGCAATCTCACATTCAATATACGCAGCAAGATCACTGAATATGCGATCGCTCGAGCATTTCTCGCTGATTGCGCAAAAGCAGGGTATCAGACTCACTGGATCGAGGCTCTGAGCTACAGAGAGGGGATTATGGAGTTTGTCGCGAAAACCTCTCTCACTGATATCATCTCGATGCGATCGAGCGAGGAGTATCTCGCGAAAAAAATCGAGAAATACATACTCCCGTGAGTATCACTCACTCTTTTCCCGAATAGACAATTTCTCATCACTCTGGAAGAATTCTGAGAAAATTTCGAGAAACCACCGATTATGGAGACATTTTATCGATATATGCGAAAGTCTCGGTATATCCTCATGGAAGATAATGGGAAGCCGGTATGAGGGAAGTGGAACTATGATCATGAAAATCGATCCTTTGATAAAACTCATATTCCTACTTGGTCATGGAAGCCAGGAGAGATACAATATATCGAAGAGGCCAAAAAATATTTTGGTCGAGAGGATATAGTTTTTTCTCTCCCAGTCACTCGCTCAGATGCTCTCTCGCTTCTCGAGTATTTCCTCGAGCATCACTCGCATGACTTCGGTAGGCTCGAAGATGCGATGTATCAGGATGATATGCTTGTCCATCACTCGTATATCTCGACGGCGATGAATTTTGGTCTCCTCCATCCAGAGGAAGTCCTCGAACGAGTCCTCGGCTGGCATATGCCACTTGCTTCACAGGAAGGATTCATCCGACAGGTACTCGGATGGCGAGAGTATATGAGACAGTTTTATCTCTCCTACTATGATGATATCTATACCCAGAATACTCTCAATCAGAGAGTAAAACTCCCAGAAAGTTGGTGGAATTATACTGGCGAAGAAAATGAGTGAGCTATCACGACCATGAATTGTGTTGATACTGTAATAAAGCGTGTCCAAGTGAAGAACTACTCGCATCATATCGAGCGACTCATGATTATCGGGAACTATGCATTTCTCATGGGATACCATCCCCTCGAGGTGACGAGGTGGTTCTACGAGATGTATACCGATGCATTCGAATGGGTGGTCACACCAAATGTGATGGCGATGAGTCAGTACTCTGATGGAGGTCGACTCGCCACGAAACCGTATATTTCCTGAGGGACCTATATCGAGAAGATGAGCAACTACTGCCAGGGATGTCAGTACAGTGTGAAGAAAAAAACTTGCCCCATGACCCACCTCTACTGGGACTTCGTCGATCGAAATCAGGAGATATTCGCATCATGACGAACTCCCTATATCCTCTCTACCCTCGCGAAAGTCGATATCGAGAAAATTCGAAAGGCAAAAGAAAAATTCGTCCAAAAGACGAACAATGTATCATTTTAACTGTCATTTCGAGTGGAAGCGATAGCTGCAGTCGAGAAATCATTTATTTATATATATTCTATATGCGAAAACCCTGGAACCTTCCATCCTATCCTATCTACTCACTCTATACTGAGGATCGAGAGTGAAAATGAAATATGAATATCATGACTTATGTCGTACCCGTGAGTATGCACCCAAAGCACTATATCCTCGCAATCTACCATGATACTCAAACTCTTGAGAATTGGTCACATACTCATAGAGGTATACTCCAGATCCTCGCTCCTGAGCATGCATCGCTCGTATGAGTCCTCGGGAAAAAATCAGGGATGTCCTATGACAAGATAGCATATCTCTCGAAAAAGTGAGCCCTCTCAGATGATGGGCTCCTCGCGGGGATTGCATGATATCTCGAGCTCGAGGAGATCGAGGAACTCGGAGATGGAGGAGGAGATCATGCGCTCTATCTCTGTCGGGTGAAGTCCTCGAAGGGCTATCATGCGAGAGTCCTCACGACGGGGGAACTAGTGGAGAAAGGAGTGATATTATAAGGTTCTATTTTTTACGTTTTACACAGGAATCATTGGAAAGAATGATAGCTAGGTGAGTATACTTTATTTGTGTTACTCACTTTCCACCGACTATTTTCGTGGTGCCACGAAAATAGTCTATCGCCTTCTACTTGCTGTTCCTGTAGGCTAGGATAGCCTTGTCGATGACGAGTTCAAAGTTGCACCAAGCTTGGAGGTGAGATATATGAGAGTGAATTTTTGCATGAGTGAGTACTTATTTCAGTAATATCTTCAGGATACATGTATGATTTTTCTTGGTTTTATCTCCCAGGAAATTCTAGTAAATACTCTGCTCATTCGATATATGCCTCAAGCGATCACCATTTTTCCTGATATTGTGCCATTTGTCTTCTGACATATTCATCAGCTTTTTCTCGACTCACCTTTCATTTTCATGACAGGATCTCGAGCTTATTCATCCGCAGAAGCTCATCGAGATAAGTCACCCAATCCTGCATCGAGAGATCTCGCTCATAGGCATATTGGAGCTCTGCAAAAGCAAAGAATTGTTCACACAGAAGATAGAGTTTATGAAGCTCTTCTTCGAGAAGATAGTTTTTCCCGACAGTAGCTTCGGAGAGGGTAATATTCTTTTTGTCATGATGGATCATCCCAAGTGCAGGCTTATCACTGTTGACTCGCTTGAGGAGTATTTCAGGAGAGGTCATGCCCACTATCGCATAGTGGAACTTGTTTTGGATCGTCTGGAAAAACTCTATTGCTTCCCCGCTTGATCTGTCATAATCCACAGCTGTCGTAAAAAGATCCTTGATCTTCTCATAGATATTCCTCTCGTCAAACCGTATAGCCCGAACTCGTTCCATGAGTCCATCATAGTCTCGTTTATCCGAAAAAATACCTTTTCTTCACTTGAGACGATTGTCGTCGAGTGCATACCCAGTACGAGAATATTCATCTACTATCATATTTGCCCAGGTGCGAAATGTTGTTGCCTGAGGAGAGTTGACCTTGAATCCCACTGCGATTATGACTTGCAGATTATAGTACTTTTTTGGCTTCTTAAAGCTATTTTGGGTATTTTGCATTTTTTGCAATTTACTATCATCTGTACTCGTTTTGAGGTCATCGAGCTCACCATCAGCATATATCTTC
>JAYUQR010000019.1:0-5461 GCA_043756665.1 Candidatus Altimarinota bacterium
ATCCTAAATCCTAAATCCTAAATCCTAAATCCTAAATCCTAAATCCTAAATCCTAAATCCTAAATCCTAAATCCTAAATCCTAAATCCTAAATCATGCGTATTATCTCCTGGAATGTGAATGGTATCCGTGCGACGACCAATAAATGAGAACTCAAGAATCTCCTCGAAACATATGATCCTGATATCCTCTTCATGCAGGAGATCAAGGCATGACATGATAAGATCTCTCCAGAACTCAAGTATCCAGAACCCTATCTCGCCCACTATAATCCTGCAGAGAAACCAGGATATGCAGGAACGGGAGTTTGGATTCATTCGAGAGTGTATGAGGACTATGATATCGAGTTTCTCGACTCTTTCCCAGAGGATCTAACGGCAAACGAGGGGAGAGTCGCACATGTGAAACTTATGCCGAAGAATTCTCCAACACTCCAACATTCGAACACTCCAACAATCCATATCTTTGGTATCTATTTCCCGAATGGGGGAAAGAGTGAGTCAGCGTGGCAGGATAAGCTCGTATTTTATATGAAATTCGCGAAATACATGGATGAACTCAGAGAGACGGGAGCGAGTGTCATCTGGGGTGGAGATATCAACTGTGCGCATCAGGCGATCGACCTCGCACGACCCGAGGCGAATGATGGAAAGATCGGATTCCATCCACTCGAGCGAGCCTGGCTCGATGGTCGAGTACAGGATGGTTGGTCAGATATATGGCGGATGCAAAATCCCACTACAACAGATGTCTACTCTTGGTGGGATCCAGTGACTCGATCTCGTGAGCGAAATGTCGGATGGCGGATTGATGCCCTCTGGGGGGATGCGAGTATTATCGATAATATTCGCAATATAGAGTATCTCCAGAATCAGATGGGTTCAGATCACTGCCCGATATTGATCGATTTCGTGACTAAGCCCTAACTAGAACTTACAATTGATTCCCTTTGGTCACTGCTTCTCACAATTTTTCTGCATATCAGGGATTTTTTGTTTGAGAAGTTTATTGATGCCCACGAGTTGTGCATGCATATTCACGAGGTCTGAGAGCATCTGATCATTGGTCGCTGTTTCATCGATATTCACGATAGTTGCATCGATCGTTTTCCAGAAACCCTGGACATCACTCGCGATCTTACCCTGTGTGCTGACACGAGTGTTATTTTTTTGATATTTCTCGAGGCTATTCCCTTTGGTCTTGTAGTCTTTTGCGAAAGCTGATTTCATCGAGTTCCAGACTCATTTGAGCATCATATCAGCACTGGAATCACAGCTCTTGAGGGCTCGGGCAATCTCTTCAGGTGTAGAGGATTTATCACTTTTTACCTGGGCACATCAGAGATTTTTCATCATGATATTTTGTGCATTTTGCGAGAGTCACTGTCGAGAGAGTTCGCGGGCGAGGAGCTTGCTCTGGAGTGCATTTCGCTCTGCAAGTGTCCCATCAGTTCCTCGAAACATACGTATTGCCTTTTCCCATCATTTGAGAGAATCACTGAACGACTTCGCATTAAGATTGACTTCATTTAAGAATCCTGCAATCACCGCCTCGAAACTGTATTCATTCTTGCAACTACTCGTCGCATCGGGACTATAGTTTTTAGCTATAGCCTTGTAGAGAGTATTGGAGCTCGAGATACCAGCTGGGAGACCGATATTTCCTGTGGCTACAGACTTGAAATAATATTCGAGCGTTCGATTGGCGATGAACATACTTTTCAGGAGGCTCCTCGCACTTTGTCCCTCGAGTGCCGGAACGATCGTATCGAGACTACAGGAAGATCCTCAGATTTTCACTGTATCGAGGATTTTCTTCTCGAGTTCATGGATGAGTATTCCCTGATTTATAACCGGTGCTCGAGCTGTTCCCTCGAACGATGATCCGATATTGTAGAGAAAATCTATACCGACGGAGTATCATAGAGAGAACTCGATATCAACCTCATCCATAAACGTATTTACCGTCGTAAGACTACGAGAAATGGCTCTTTTTTCATTTTTAAATATATCGACACAAGTATTTTTCGATATAATTGCTGATATCGTCTGGAGTTTTGCTTGCGTCGAATTCATATAGTCTCGCAGTTCTGGTGGAGGTCATGCATCGATCGAACATCATCCTGCCGATGTCGAAAGAGGGAGGAGTCAGATGAGCGAGATGAGAAGTATTCGTTTGGTCATGTTTTTTTTAATATGCTCTTATTTACATCCGACGGGTTTCTTATCCAGACCAGTTCCGATATTGACTATATCAGTGAGGGTCTGTGCCAGTGACCGAGTAAATACCTCGATCTCGGTAACATCATTCATCAGTGAATTATAATACGTCGAACGCCCCTGATCCATATAGAGGTCAAAACAGTTTGCTGCCAGGGCTCACTGGTCGATAGACTGGGACTTTATGGTAAGTGATCTTCGATATATATTTCCCATAGTGGTCGCAGTATTGAGACTGTATCCTGCAATAGATGGGCCATTCGCCTGAGTGAGATCGGTCGAGAGTCCTACTGAGGCATAGGAACACTGAGCTATCTTCGAGAGCTCATCTGACTTAGTTTTTGGAGTGACTTCACTCTTGAAGCGTTTCGTAGGCTGTCACTTCTTGGCAATGATGACATTGAGTCCTCCGAGGGTGAATGGACTCTTCGAGGGGCTCTGCCCATTATTGTTCGTCATCTTTTGGCATTTCAGATTCGTAGGTTCTATTATTTCGAGAATCTTTTGATGTTTTTCGAGAATACTCTGGATCGAGGGAGTTTTTCCTCATCCGAGGGCATTCGCAGATCCTCATATGATGCGGACATCGATACAAAATATCCCTCCACAACTTCACTTCGGATGGAAAAAATCCGATGCACTCGTGAGTGATCCGCTCGAATTACTCCCAGTTCACTTCACTTCGATCGAAGCATCTTCCCCGTACCGTTCTCCTACAGGGATTCATCTATCTCATTTCAGGGTATTCCCGAGCTCATACATAAATCGCTCATCCATGATCGAGTCGATGGGGATACTGGTATTATTCGATGTGCAGAGCTCCCCGATGACTTCTGAATTTTTTTTGGTATTTATTGTTCCTGTATTCCCGGATGATAGCTCGCCACTGTTAGAACCTTTTTTTCCTGGGGATATACCTGAAGTCTCGGGGATAAGTGGAAGGGGTATAACTCCGAGAAAAAGACTCTGACTGAGGGCTTTTGACGATGTATTTTTGACTCCTTCATATTTCAAGGGTTCTGAAAATAGGATCTTATCGATCTTATTGATATCGGTAATGATATCGTAGTCAGAGTTTGTCGTGTCTCCATCTGTATAGAGTCCGACTGAGGATATTTTCTGGAGTCGATCTATTTCTCGCCCCTTTTGTTTCACTATACCTGCATATCGCTCCTGGAGACAGATCACAAGTCATTGATAGGTATCTATAGTGAGAGTTTTTCCCCTGAGTGCCTCCGAGAGTCGTGCATAATTGATGCTTCCATAGTTGAGTATTTTCTCGTCAGTTGGGAGAGCTCCTATATACTCGATTCCAGGACAGCCTATTCATAATTCCCCGAGTGTTTTCGTTTTCTCGAGCTCGAGTCGTACCATCTGGTTCGTGAGGGAATAGCTTCCATCATCGATCACAGAATAAAAATCGAGTCCGAGAGCTTTACCGATATACCCAGCATCATCTGCTGCATACGAAAAAAATGGCATACAGATGCTGAGAGAGAGGAGTATGGAGAACCACTGTTTCTGCATAGATCTATTGTATCGAAAAGGTTAGGAAATTGCAAAAATTTGGAAAAAGAAAAATATTCATTATAGTCTCTCAATAGTAGTATCTATTGTGTTATCCTGAGCGGAATCGAGGGACCTACTCCATGTCTCAGTAATATATCCTACTATATCGAATCTACTAACTTCTCATCTATGTTCAAATATACCATCGCACTTCTCTCTTTTTTCCTCCTCGCATCATGCTCGACTGTGAGTGCCCCTCCAGGGAAGGCATCTACATGAGCTGTTCAGACGAAGATGATCGATGCTCCTACCTACGGTTCAGGGAATCATACGATAGAGTACTTTGGTGATTTCCAGTGTCCTGCATGTATCCGGTTTTCCCATGCTTTTCTCCCGATTCTCGAAGAATTCGCATCCTCAGGAAAGCTCATCATAGTCTATAAACAATTTCCTCTCGTGAGTATGCATAAGAATGCTTATCGAGATTCGATCGCTGCTCTCTGTAGCGCTGAGCAAGGACAATATCTTCCCTATAAAAAAGCACTTATAGCCCTCGAAGAGGCAAAAAGAGGCGCTACCGTGTCTGATAGTGAGAGGGTCGAGGCTATGAAATGACTCTCGATCGATGAGACAAAGTTCTCTCAGTGTCTCAGTACTGACAAATATGCATCAAGTGTTGACCGGGATATAGCTGATGGTGATGCAAAGCGTGTGAATGGTACTCCGACGCTCATCCTCGATGGAACCAAACTCGATCTTTCGATATTTCGCGATGAGAACATGTTCCGCGAACAGATAGGAAGGATCCTCGCAAATTAGTCATCAAAACAGAAAAATAGATCCTCGTGAGAACGATGGATCTATTTTCTATACTGGATCTAGATATCTTCCACGATTCGTTCGTCTGCATGTTCGGTATAGATCACCTCGATTCGTCGATTCTCGATCGTGAAGACTGATTTTCGTAGCCCCGAGGGAAGGGCTTCATATGGGAGGATCTCTGTGGACATCTTCGAAGTCAAGAGATCAATAATCGTATCGATGAGGATATTGAATTTTTCCTCGTATTCACTCAGAATCATAGATTCACTCCATATTCCCGTATCTGAGTAGAGTTTGAAATAATGCATCTTTAACCGAAGGATATATCATCGGATACAATCAAGAGATTTATCGAGGAAGATTACCGACTTCATACGAGGGTATTATTATGCAACATTTTCTTGAGGTCAGCCTTTTGTTCCATGGCGTAGGCTCGGAGGACTATTTTTGCCTCCTCAGGTGTATATTTCTTTTCTTGCATATATTTGTAGAGAAAAATTATAGAGGAATTGTATATATTTCTCTCGGGAAGTCAAAAATCAGAAGTTTTCTGAATTCAGATGAGAGTATGTTCCGTTTATACTGAAGTATGCCTTATTGTTTGCAATCTTCGTCGAAGATTTGGAGAGTGAATCATCTCGATCCTATGAGTGAGATAGACCTTCGCTTCCTCTATGGTAAATGTATGATCAGCAATAAAAAAATAGATATATGGGAAGTATATGTTCAAGAAGTGCGATGTCAAAATAGTTTCTCCTGGTTTGTATGACACGCTTTCTCGTAAATGAATTTAAAAAAACAGAATACGCTCAGTATTATTTCCACCCATTGGGTCTAAAACCCCGTGACTTCAGTCCGATTGTAACTATACTGTCAAGTAGTGTAGATAAAATCTTTCTGAAATCAATATGA
>JAYUQR010000020.1:0-2122 GCA_043756665.1 Candidatus Altimarinota bacterium
GCACATCATATTACCCTCGAGCATGGTGGATACACTCTCGTCGTTTTCGGTACCGGCATCGATCGATGTTATCCTGCCGGGAATAAGATTCTCTTCGAGAAAGTGATCACGAGTGGGTGAGCCATCCTCTCTCACTTCCCTCTCGGAACATGACCCGAGCTCTATAACTTCCCGATCCGAAATGAGATCGTCGCTGGCATCTCAGATGGAGTCCTCATACCCGAGGCTGCCCTCTCGAGTGGGACACTCATCACGGCTCAGCTCGCACTCGAACATGGACGCGATGTTTTCGCGATTCCTGGAGATATTGACCGGATGACGAGTGAGGGATCGAATATGCTTATCGCGACGGGACAGGCGAAGATCGTGAGGTGTTCATGAGATATTCTCGAAGAATACTTTGATCTACAGAGTATCGGTTCAGGGATGACTCCGATCGTGAAAATACCTCCCATTTTCGAAAATGAACAAGAAAAAATCATCTATGAATCACTCGAAAATGGGAACAATACGATCGACTCTCTCATGAGATATACTGAGATCTCGATGACCGAGATACTCACGACCCTCGCGATGCTCGAAATCCGTGGTATCATCACTCTCACCGAGATGGGAAAGTATGAAATACTCTAATATTTCGATCACGATCAATGCCTCACTCTTCATTCTATGTATCCAATACCAGAAAATGAACATCTCGTAGAAAATAGAGTATGCAAGCAGTGTTCTATTGTTTTTCCGATCACCGATCGAGATATGGAATTTTATGCGAAGATGAGTCCGATATTCCCCTCTTGAGGGGTGCCGACGACAGGAGGCGGGGTGGTTGCCCCGAAGAAATACCTCATTCCCCCACCCACTCTCTGTCCTGATTGTAGACAACAACGTCGTCTGGCATTTCGAAATGAGCGAAAACTCTACAAGAGGAAGTGTGATGCGACAGGAAAAGAGATGGTATCCATGTTTACTCCTGGTACATCATATATCGTATATAGTCCCGAAGAATGGTATAAATATGATTTCCTTATTCGCGACTGAGAAAGTATAAGTTTCGATCAATCATTTTTCGATCAATTTGCCAAACTAATGAGAAAAATCCCTCAAATAGGTCTCTCTGTGGCTGCGAATGAGAATTGTGATTATACAAATCAATGTGGAAATTCGAAAGACTGTTATTACTCTTTTGATGTCGGGATGGCTGAAAATTGTTTCTATTCAAACTTTATAGATGACTCCACTTTCCTTGTAGATTGTGGCTCTACGCATGAATCTCATTATTGTTATGACTGTACGGATGCTCTTCGCTGTTCTTCATGTATTTCCTTATTACGATGTGAGGATTGTTCTTTCTCATCACGGTTGATCGACTGCTCTGGATGCCAATATTGTTTTGAGTGTGTTAATCTGAGAAATGCAAAATATTGCCATAGAAATATCCAATATTCAAAAGAGGATTGGGAAAATATTATGAAAAATAATCAAAAATGACAAATTAGTTGGGAAGAGTTTATACTTCTATACCCTCGAAAAAACCTCAATATGGTAGCAACTACCGAAAGTATAGGAGATACTATCAGTTATTCGAAAAATGCAATTTACTCATTTGAAACAAAAGACAGTGAAAATGTGAAATATATCGACCGATCACGTATCCTCAAAAATTCCATGGATATACGATGATTCGGAAATAATCTCGAAAGAGCATATGATTCTCTCGCTGTTGGGCTAAATGCACATGAAATACTTTTTTGTATGCACTGTTGGTGAGATATTGCTCGTTTACAATATTGTATGTACTGTATCCATGGAACTACTGATTGTTTCGGATGTATAGGATTACAAAACAAACAATACTGCATTCTCAATACACAATATACCAAAGAAGAATACGAAATACTCGTTCCTCGAATTATCGAGAAGATGCTATCTGACGGGGAGTGGTGAGAATTCTTCCCTGCTTCGATGAGTCCTTTTGGGTATAATGAGACGGTCGCTGCAGAGTATTATCCACTCAGTCGGGAAGTAGTGCTCTGAGAAACCTCCTTTTGAAAGGAGGTGCCGAGGTACGAGGCGGAGGATTTCCAGAAATGAAACAGGGAAAATCCTCAGTCACTCCGTGACA
>JAYUQR010000021.1:0-2111 GCA_043756665.1 Candidatus Altimarinota bacterium
ATCGTCCTTAAACGAAAGATGAGCCAAGGCTCCAAGACACAAAAAGGAGCTGACATTTTCGGTGTGCTCGCAACTGTTCTCCTTTCTCTCAAAGCAAAAACACCCAGATAACTTTTTTACGAAGTACCATGAACTGCGAACATCACTTGCTTAGGAGGGTCTAGTGAGCAGTTACAGGTACGCATATTTACTTATTTACGATAATATTTATAACTATATCCATAAGCATATTTTCTGCAAATTTTTATTTTGATTTTCAAACTTATTTTCATAAACTTATCATAATATAATTATTGTTTATGCTCATCACCCTCCGCTCCCCTTCCGACTTCCACACTCACCTCCGTGGCTGGAACTGACCGACGGATGACCCAAAATCTGCTCGTCCAGAAGCTATTCTCGAGGCAGTATGTGCATTACAGTGAGACTACTCGCAGGTGCTCGCGATGCCGAATCTCCTCCCGAGACACGTCGAGACTGCGGCTGATGTCGATGCCTATAGGATGAAACTCGAAGCATATCTTCCTGAATGAGTCAAACCGATTATGACGATTTCACTGAAACCGACGACGACACCAGAGATTATCAGGGGGTGTCGAGGGAAGATCGGTGCTGTGAAGTACTATCCAGGCGGTGTGACGACCAATTCCTGAGGATCGACGGGCGATATCGATCCTGATGATCTACAGACTCAGAAAGTATTCGAAGCGATGATCGAGTGTGGTATAGTGCTCTCTCTTCACCCTGAAACAACCGTATCTCGGGATGAACATGGTATGATTACAAAATGATTTGTTCATCGTGCTGAACGTGAATTTCTTACTCTTGCTGAGAGGATCGCTCTGAATCATCCAGCTCTCACGATCATCATCGAGCATATCTCGACACGAGAAATGGCAGAGCTCGTCGCGAGTGAGAAATACCCGAATCTCTACGGTACAGTGACACCTCAGCACCTCCTATGTACGGCCCATGATAAGGAAGGTGGACATGCCTTCGAGACACACCTCCACTGCAAGCCGACTCTGAAGAATCCAGAAGACCTCACGGCTATCCAGAAGCTCGTCTACTCCGGATGCAGGAAAGTATTCTTCGGCTCTGACTCAGCTCCACATCCTCAGGATGTAAAGGAGTGTGCTCATTGTGCGAGTGGGGTTTTCTCTTCTCCTGTAGCCATACAGATAGTCACTGACTGGTGGATGAGTGATACGACTCTACGTTGGTGGGATTCCCTCACATGAGAAAAGCTTTCTGAGGATGAGATGATCGCACGTCTCCAGCGATTCTTCGCAGAAAATGGAGAGGCGATCTATGGTAAGCCAAAGGTAGAGAAGATTATCTCTCTCGAAAAAGTACCGTTTACCATACCCAATTCCTACGAGACTTCCCTTTCAGATCTCCAGATCGTTCCGATGTGGGCGGGGAAAGAAATAGGATGGAGGATCGTCGATAATCATTAATCATACAGTATGAGTCTCGATCCGTATAAAAAAATCATACAGGATAAACATAAGGGGAGTAAAATGATAGAATTTATCCGTGATATATGCTCTTGGTATCCTCTCGCAATGTACAAGGTCGATGGTATGGTCGGGATATACCCAGGAAACGATCGGCATGCACCAATGGTTACTCCAGAAGTATTCGAAAAATCTCGAGATTCTATACCATCTATTCTGTATGATGAGAATCGAGATTTTTTCTCTCAATTCACTCTACTCTTCCGTTCGATCGCACTGCCAGGATTTCACCACTATTACAGTGTCGAGAATGCTGAGTACTCGAATCATGTATCGAGTACATCCCATACGTATATGAGTTATCATGTGACGGGTGATTGTGAACGCGTCATGTATAGTCTTTCGACGAAGATCCACTCGGTGAATGTCTATAATAGTACAATGACCTGGGCATATAGTGAGAATGTCTATCAATCTATCGGTATCATATGATCGAGTAGTATTTTTTATTCGAAATTTATCCGGGATTCTCGTAATATTTATTTCTCGAGCGACCTCATAGGTTGTTCAGAGTGTATTTTTTGTCATGATCTCGAGAATACTGCCTTTGCCATAGAAAATACGATTTATTCTCAGGAGGTATATGAGGAG
>JAYUQR010000022.1:0-15692 GCA_043756665.1 Candidatus Altimarinota bacterium
TGGATTTCTACTTTTGTAGATTGGTCTGGTGTAGAACAAATGATAATCTTTAACGCCACCAATGGATTTCTACTTTTGTAGATAACTGAAGAAAATGTGAATCGAACAGGCTTTAACGCCACCAATGGATTTCTACTTTTGTAGATTCGCAAGTTTATTTTCAATAAAGTATCTTTAACGCCACCAATGGATTTCTACTTTTGTAGATTAGAATGATAGATCCCTGAATCCCTGACTTTAACGCCACCAATGGATTTCTACTTTTGTAGATCTTTCAAGAAGTCTCTTCGTTCGAGGCTTTAACGCCACCAATGGATTTCTACTTTTGTAGATATTTCCTTTCTGCTGATTTTCAGTAGAATTGAAAGAAATTCTTTCGATTCGCGTATAAAACTATAGAATACAAAAATATTTATGCCTAGAGAATTGAGTGACTCTGCAATCATCGCACTTACCCTCAAGAGTAGTGATAATTTTGCTCATATTATCGATCGTTATGAGAACATACTCTTTCGCTATATCATGCGACTCTGAGATTTCTCTCTTGCTGATGCTGAAGATGTACTCCAAGAAGTTTTTATAAAGATATATACTCATATCAATGAATATGATCATTCTCTTTCATTTTCCTCTTGGGTATATCGTATAGCACATAATACTACTATCGATACTTTTCGCAAAAAAAGCACAAAAGTAACTATTCGCCTCGATGACGAGGAGTATGAGTGATTGCGTGAGTCACTCGGAAGTGATGAAGATATAGTATTCTCTCTGAGAGAAAAAAATATGAAAGAAGTTGTACAAGAATCACTATCAACTCTCTGTGATGTACAGAGAGAGGTTATTATTCTCAAGTATATCGAATGACGTGACTATGAAGAAATCAGTGACATACTCATGATGCCTGTTGGTACTGCCGGCACCCTCATCCATCGGGCAAAGAAACAACTCCAATGAAGCCTCACTCCTATACATAACCATATATAACTATGTCCATAAAAAACACCATTCTTGCTAAAATAAAAAAAGAACATATAGAACCCCTTTCAACGTCAGCCATAATGAGAAGAAAGTATTTGATGATATTTTTCTCTTTTCTCCTCATTGGTCTTGGTATTTTTATAGTTTCTTTTTTTCTTTCAGATATATCCTGACTCGGAGAACTTTTGGAAATGGATACGATTTATATGATTTTTATTTGGATTATTGCTATCATACTTCTATGAATATATATATATAAGGACTCGCATACTATCGGCACTCTCTATAGATATAGTATGATGAAAATACTGGGGGGGATACTGGGTATTATGGTCCTGGGATGATCACTTCTCTATTTCTCAGGTATCGACCACTCTATCCAAAAATATCTCATCAAATATACAGGGTATGAGAACATTATGAGTACGTACGCCTATTGGGATAACCCTGAACAATGACGTCTGATCGGAGAAATCATAGAAATATCCAGTAGATGACTCATTATAGAAGACTGATGAGATACATTATGGAATATAATACTCGCAAAAGGGACATTTATCACTCAAAGTGATACCGATTATGGAGGAGGCATCGAAATAGGAAAGACCATAAAAATATCATGAGTACTCGAGTGAACTGGTATATTCACCGCTTCAGGGATTTCAGTTTTATTCGAATAATCGTCTTTTATACATTCATACTTTCCTTATGACCTTACGACATCCAAAAATCTTTGATTTCATGAGACGTAAGATTCTTGGATCTATGGGAAAATTGAAAGAAAACCAAAACTATTACGTATCAAAGAGTAGATATACTTTGAGAATTTAGCTCAGTCTCTTCAGATTTTTGTGGTATATCAGAACGTCTCTGTATCTGTAGTTGAATTTAGTCCTTAATTATACCCTTTATGAGAACTCAAAGTACTATTCGTATATTCCTCATATCAGCCACTCTCAGTCTACTCTATCTTACGTCTTTTGCAGCTTCCAATCGAACAGCACTCGATGAGATCCCCCAGCCAAATCTCGCTCAAAGCGAATTAAAAGATCTGCCAGTAGCACCAAATGAGAAACGAATAGATATTAAAAAACCAATATTTTCCAATCCAACCAATATTACCAATCCGCTTTTCCCCGTCAACGATTTGAAACAAGCAATCCTTCTCGGAAACGATGATGGAACGCCATTACAAGTCAATTATACATTGCTTCCCAAAAACAGAAACAGGATTTTTCACTGGGATGGCAAAAAAATAGAAACACGCACAATCCAATATTCGGCCTATTATGATCGACGCCTTATAGAGTACGCCTATGATTGGTATGCCCAAGCAGATGATGGATCAGTGTGGTACTTCGGTGAAGAGGTTTCCAATCTGGTGAATGGAAATATTACCGACACTCATGGGACGTGGCTTGCGGGGAAAGACGGCCCAATAGCGATGATCATGCCGAGTAACCCAAAAGTCGGAAATGTATACCGTGTCGAAAATATTCCATGAGTCGCTTTCGAGGAAGTGGAAGTCAAATCCATCAATTCTACCCTAGATGGCCCACATGGTCCCATAAAAGGGTGTATGACTGGTACCCAACTTCATGATAATGGCAGCTATTCTGACAAAATATTTTGTCCTGGCTATGGCGAATTTTTTACCCAAAAAGATCTTGATCTAGAAGCATTAGCATTTGCTGCGCCCATAGATAGACGCTCTCAGTCACTCCCTACAGAATTATTAATTATTCGATGAGGAGCGGAAAATATCTACAATGCCGCTTCGAATAATGACTGGGAGACCATACAAAATGAGCTCAACTGAATAAAAACTGCTTGGAATACCTATCAAAAAAATAGTAAAGAGAAAATTTCCTCACGGTTTATTACACAGATGGACCGAGCTATACGAAATCTGGAAGGAGACATCCTAGAACCCGGGATTCTGTCTCGTCATAGAATAGGAACACTCAATGGTGCAATAGATGTCAGTTTTGCGATTCTTGATCTGGAAATGCGATATCGTGCATCAGATGAGATTGAAGTAGATCGATTAGCTGTTTGGGCACGAAAAACACTGATTGATGCTGCAGCGCTAGAGCAAGGTTTTGTACTGAGTGATGTCGCAGCATTAAAACTCCTCCAAGAACGCCTGGTATGAACACTGAGTAAAAGCAAGGCTAATAAATTAACCTTATTCATCAAAAAAATGCGTACCGCCGCATATAGAGAAGATTTTGCAACCGTAAGTAAGATTTCCAAACAACTTTTGAGTCTCTAGGGGGCACCAATAATTCAAAATATACGCGGATAGCTATCTGTATTTTTCACATCCTGTCATTTCTGGCATTGTTTTACAGTGTTCACGCATTGCATTGTTATTATTTGATGAGGGCATCATTTCAGAAGACATAGGAGTGCCTTCGTCTACTTGCATGATATGTTTTTCGCTACTCTTATCGCTCATATCCATAGAACCCATATTCATCATAGATGCAGGATATATGAGCATATATCCAACCATGAGAAACATTACCAGATTTTCTATCACTGTGACTTTTGTCATGGGGAGTTTCCATTTGGTTCACATACAGGCACAGGCAATCGGTCTTCCTCACCTTACGACTGAGTGGGCACTCATCATCCCAATAAGTGAGACACTTAATGCTATAATATTCATCTCTGTCATGAGGATCATATTCGTATTAAAAACGTATACGAGTCATAGAATTATTTCAATACATGGAAAGAGATAGCCATATATTTTCCATTTTTTTGCGATCAGATCATACTGAGAAAATGCTTCTACAAAACCATGTAGGTCATAGAATTTCAAAAGTCCGAATGCAAGAAACCATACGCCCATAAGATACATCATGAAGGT
Organism: Candidatus Altimarinota bacterium; assembly: GCA_043756665.1. GTDB lineage: Bacteria > Patescibacteriota > Gracilibacteria > BD1-5 > UBA2023 > STC-74. Next base: position 3,860 of record JAYUQR010000022.1, read on the forward strand.
ATTCATCAGGAAGAAATAAGTTAAAATCAGACTCACCCCTACTATACCTCCGAGGAGGACATAGAGAGGAGTAAGGGATGATTTTTTCTCTTCGACCCTACAGCATTCTTTTTGATTCATAAAAGAGAAAGTTAAAAATTAGTGATTCTGTCTAGGTCTACCCCCTTTGGGGGGGGTGGATATTTACTAAAAGTAAATACCTTAATAAAAAATCCACAACTACTCTCTGATCAATTTTTCAAATTCCCCACTTACCTCGAGAGTTACAGTTACACTTTGACCTCATCGGTTCCGCCAAAAAATACCGTGAGCACCATCGAAATCAGCAGTAATTGTCTCTTCATAACTTGTTTTATTAACTCATTTTGCATACTGAGTAAATTCCCGAAAACCTCATTCACCGTGTGCATCAAAATTCAAGGCTCATCCATCAGTTTTCCATGTATATGTAATAGTATCTCATTTTGACATGTTTGCCTTAAGTCCAACACCTCCATTTGGACTGATCGTAGCACTAATCGTATCTTTTTTAATATCACTTTCGATATTTTTGTTTTCCATAGGGGTTATATCTTCTGGATTACTATTTTTTTCTGGTGTCAATTCGGAAGGGATACTTGATACAGCTTTCGCATCTTGAGCTGCGGCTTCTTTCGCGAGAGATTGTTTTATCTCACCCATTTTTTTGAGTCAAGTGAGATATCAGACACCAGTAGGATCGATGGCATATTCAGCAGGAAGCACGATGGTCACGAGAATAACGATTGCACCAATAAGCGCTATCTTAGTAGATCTTAGAAGATCTTTCGATGATGGAAGTTCATCGAGAGTTGGTTTATGAGTGTTAAACATAGAATATATAATAGAGTTAGAAACTTAAAATAAAACCTGCAATCTGATATCACATGAGAAGAAAACCAGCACCCATCATCACGACATTCGCGGTATAGGCATTTTTCCAAAAACTTTTGGTTTTTCTCCAGTAGCTCATACCGATAAGTATAAATGCGAGAGCAACAATCTGTCCGATCTCGACACCAATATTAAATGATATAAGATTCAAGAAGAGTCATTCTGGAGCCAACTCAAAGTCCTGAAGCTTCGTCGCAAGCCCGAATCCATGAAAAAGTCAAAATATGAGGGTTGCTATCTTCGTATTTGGTTGGAAGCCAAACCACCTCTGAAATGCTCAGAGATTATCGAGGGCTTTATAGACGACAGAGAATCCAATAATCGCATCTATGATATAGGCGTTGATGCTGATATCGAAGTATACTCATGATATGAGCGTGACGATATGTCCGAGAGCAAATAGTGTCACATAGAGGGTTATATCTTTGAGCCGATAAAGGAAAAAAATCACACCAAATAAAAAGAGGAGATGATCGTATCCTGTCACCATATGTTTCGCCCCGAGATACATAAATGCTATAAACTGAACTCCTGTTGTTTCCTGAATAAATCCCTTATCACCAAGAGTGACACCGTGTGCAAAGACTCAAAGAGGAAAGCTAGAAAAAGCTACTAAAAGATAAAATAAACGGAACATGTGTATAAAGATTATTTTGTAAGGATTGTATTCAAAAATAATGATAACATTAAGAATGAGAGATTAATGATTCCCGAGAAGTTCCTTAAATTTTGTGATTTCAGCATTTTGTGTACGGATGATATCATTTGCCATCTTCACGATTTCAGGTCGCTGAGATACCTCTAGGACTTCTTTTGCCATATGTACTGCTCACTCATGATGCTTGATCATATCCTCCATAAATACATCATCGAGATCATGATCAGAAAGCTTTGAGAGATCACGCATCATAGGCATATAACTCATTTTGAGCGCGCTATTTGGATACCATGATTTCATCCAAGAGTTCAGAAGTGCGATTTCTGTTTTCTGAGCAAAGATGATACCTGTAGCGATTTTCCTCAGTTCTGCATTTTGAGTTCTCGCTACGATGATAGTCGCAGTATCGACCGCTTCCTGGTGATGAGGGATCATATTCGCGATAAATTCCTCTTCTGTAGATGCGCCCATATGATCCATAGTCTGACCACTCGTCATATTCATAGAACCATTTCACATGTCCATTTTGGAATGATCCATGCTTGCCATAGAAGTATCAGGAGTGGGGGTAACTGTAGAGATTGGTGCAGGACTTGTCGGTGTAGGAGACTTGGTAGATTTCTCACTACAACTTGCGAGTACGAGAGATGAGAGGACGATAAGTCCGAAGATAATAGAGGTTTTCATATTAAAAATAAGTAAAAATAGATATAAAATGGGAAAGATTTACGACTATGGATCCATAAAAAAAAGCATAAAGAAATAGTTATTCGACGATGTAGGTATTTTCGGGTATTTTCGGATGAAATCCTGACCGGTAATACCTATAAAATATACCAGGTCTCAGTGCAAGCTCTATGAGTGTCGAGACAAAAAGTCACCAAAATATCACGGTCGCTATCGGCGAGAGCATCTCTTTGCCTGCATCTCATGCTCCGAGTACAAGTGGGAGAAGTCCGAGAATAGCAGAGAGTGCAGTCATAGAAACAGGGACTATTCGTTCGAGGGATCATCTGAGAATCGTATTTTTATCGAATGGGAGTCACTCTTCGAGACAGAGGTGCTTGTAGTGGTCGATGAGCATGATACCATTTCGCGAGACTATACCCATCAGAGCGATGAAACCAACGAGGTGAGCGGTAGACATGACCCCCCCAGTGAGCCAGACTCCGATCATCCCTCCGAACCATCCCGTGATAATCCCGAGAAATATCTGGAGTACCAGTACCACGCTTCCAAAATGCCAATAGAGCACTCCAAAGAGAGTGAGAAGCACGCCAATCGAGATGAACATGAGAAGTCTTAATGACTCTTTTTGAGCTGAGTAGAGCCCCTCATAAGAGATTCTATATCCTACTGGTATGTCTAATTTCTCAACCTCTTTTTTTATATCATCCACGACATCGACGATAGACCGATCTTTAGTATATCCTGATATGACGATACGTCTCGCTGAATTCTCATGATTGATGATATTTCTCGATTTTCCGAGTTCTACACTCGCGACATTTCAGACAAAGAGCGTTCGCTCATCTGATAGCCAAAATGGAATACTTCGTATCGATTCTGGGGTACTCGTCCACGAGGTAGGAAACCGCATGACGACAGGGTATGAGTTCTGTCACTCGATCACTCTGGCAATTTCTTGTCCTCCGATACCGACATCGAGGAGCTCTTTTACTTCATTATAGTTTACTTTTTGTGAGACGAGAGAAGGGGTGTTGGGTGTGACAGCGATACTCGGGATTTTTGTCTGAGGTTCGAGAGAGATATTGAGAGTGCCTTCGACGGTATTGGCGATCTCGACGACTTGTTTTCCGAGAGTTTCGAGAATATCGAGATCTTCTCCAAATATCTTGATCACGAGAGGGGCACGGATTCCTGAGATGATCTCTTCTACTCTATGGGTGATGGGCTGTCCGATACCGATGACAGCGACTTGTTTATATTTTTGTATCACTGTGTTGACTTCATCATAGATTCTCGCTTTTTCTTCATTCGTCACTTCTGGGTCGAGTGCTACTTCGATTTCTGCATTATTGGATCACTGAGCATGAGCATCTGCATCTGCACGTCCGAGTATTGCTCCAGCTCGCTTGATTCACGAGATTTTTCCGACATCGAGGGAGAAATTTTTTGTAACATCGAGTGTATATTCGAGTGAACTTCCTGGTTTTGTGGTGATAGAGATTGTATAGCTTGATTCATTGAATGCTGGAAGTCACTCTTCACTTGCCATGGTGTATCCGAGTACAGTGAGTGGCATGGATACAAGAGCAAATAAAAGAGCTTTTTGGGGATTTCTGAGACTCCAGAGTATCGGTCACTGTGCCCAGTATTTCAGTTTCTCAGTAAACCAAGTATCTTCAGAGATCTTTCCATGACGCTTCTCGATCCATGTAGGCAGGAGGTAGCTACAGATCACAGGAACAAAAGTCACTGCCACGATGAGTGACATGATCATCGAGGTGATATATGCCATACCGATAGGAGCGAGGATCTTTCCATCGATTCATGGAAGCATGAGAAATGGAATAAATACGACAAGCTGGAGGATCGTCGCGTAGACCACACTTCATCTGACTTCTTTCGAAGCTTCGAATATGACTTTCAGAGCATGGATCCGTTCTTCACTCGGCAGAAGTGCATTGAGCCTGAGTCGCCTGAAGATATTCTCCATATCGACGATCGCATCATCTACGAGTTCCCCGATAGCTATCGTGAGCCCTCAGAGCACCATGATATTGATCCCAACTCCAAGGATATAAAATACGATAGCCGAGAGAAGGAGTGTGATCGGAAGAGAGATCATCGTGATAAATGCTGTACGAGCGTTCAGAAGAAAAAGCACGACGATGATCGCTACGATGATAGACGCTTCGAAAAGAGCCTTTTCTACATTCGAGAGTCATTTCTCGATAAACCATGTCTGACGGAAAATATCATCATGGAGTTCTATACCTTTTGGAAGAGTTTTCTGTATTTCTGTGATTTTAGCGATGAGCGTATTCGTGAGCTCTACAGTATTGGAATTGGGAACTTTCGATACTCGGATGATTACTCATTCTTTCCCATCTATGAGGGCATCTCATCGCCTTTGACTATTTTTTCCGAATTCTATGTTCGCTATATCTTTGAGGATATTTCCATTTGGAAGTGATATAGACCCAATTTTTTCTTCGGTATTTTGTACGGGATTGAGCTTGATAGGATACTCTGATTTCTTATCTATTGCTATACCAGCTCATCCTGGATTCGTAATATCTTTAAGTGACTTCGTGAGATCTTCGATCGTGAGGTGTTTCTGAGCCAGCTTCGCAGGATCAACAGAGATTGTATACTGAGGAGCCGATCCTCACATGATGAGGAGATTGGATATTCCGGGTACGGTCGAGAGGGATTGTCGGAGCTCAGTTTCTGCATAGAGCCTGAGATCTGATTGACTGATACTTGGATCATCCGATGTGAGTCCCATCCAGAGTACTTCCCCCATCAGGGCTGATTCAGGAGCCACAGTGAGATGTACTCACTCAGGGAGAGTGACAGACGCTATTTTTTCATATACTCTCTGACGATTGATATTCACCGTACTTCACCAGTCGAACTCGACATTCACGACAGAGAGTCACCCTGCAGAGCTAGACCTCACAGCTTCGACTGATGCTATCGTGCGGAGTGTGCGTTCCAGTGGGAGAGTCACGATCTTCTCGACATCCTCAGCACTCATGCCTTCAGCTTCTGCAAATACGGTGACACGAGGACGATTGAGGTCTGGGAGGACATCGACAGGCAGTTTCGAGAGACTATATATCCCGAATATACTGACAGCGAGATAGAGAAAAAGTATGAGGAGTCGCCTATTGAGAGCAAATTTTATGAGACTATTGAGCATGAGGATTATGGGTTAGTGGATAAGATCGCACTGACATCCATATCATCTTTCCATTTGGAATTAGAAGCATCTGTAACTATTTTTATATCTGTCCCTAGTCATTTGGTGGCGATATATTTTTCTCATATGATTTCATAGGAGATTTTCCATTTTTTCAGAGTCTTATTTGGGAGGACTTTGTAAACATACGATTCTTCTCATTCCTTAAGGATGCTCGTTTTCGGCACTTCGATATATCCCGTTCCTGTGAGTCCTGACTTCACGATACGGACTTGTGTCCCGACAGGAAGATGAGAAGTATCGATAGAGGCTTCGACCGAGATCGTCTGAGTATCTTGATTCACGGATGATGAATAGCGAGTGATCTCTGCTTTCGTGCTCTCACTTTCGATTCCAGGGAGACTGACCTGGATAGATTGTCATTTTTGTATAGACTTATACTCAGAGACAGGGACTTCGAATCTCACGAAGAGATCGAGTGATTCACTCTTTCCTGCTATATCAAATAGTGGAGTCGTCACATCGACGGTCTGTCCGATACTGATATTTTTCCGAGAGATCACTCCATCAAATGGGGCAAGAGCATAGCTCACTCTCATAGTGCTTTGAATAGCTCAAAGAGCATTTTGAAAAGCCTTGACACGGTTTTCAGCACCGATTTGCTCTGATTTTGCTTCGATTTTGAGCTTTTCGAGATCGACACTTGAGAGTGATTGTTCTCCGCTGAGCGTGGAATGATCTTTTTTCTTATTGGCTTCGAGAAGATCTCGTTCTGATTCGAGAAGCTTCATCTCTTGTTGGAGTCCTATGAGATCCGCATTTGCCTGAGAAAATACTCCAGAAGCAGTCGCACTGGCAGATCGAGTTCCGTTCGTCAGCTCTATGAGCTGTGATTGGAGAATTATGATACTATCTGTTCCAGAAAGGAGATTGAGCAGTTCTTTTTTATGAGTCGCATAGTTATCTGTATTTGCTGATATGATGGCAAATATTGTATTGGCATCATTGATAGCACTTTCGACTTTTTTCAGCATGAGAGCGAGATCTTCAGTGGTAGCTTCTGTACTGAGTGGATATGATGGCACTATATTCTTCATATTCACATGAAACCGCTCAGGAATATCTGTAATTCTTTGGCGATCGGTGACACCAAGACCTCACCACTGGGCATTATATCACCAATATGTATCGTATGAGTTGGTATTGATACCGAGATTATTTCTATCTCCACTATAAAAAATAGTAAGAAGTTCGGTTATTGCCTCATTGGTTTTACCGACGAGGTATTTCCGAGCGGTTTCTTGTTTCTGGGTATTCTCAGCAATGGTCGCTGTACTCGATACTTGACTACTCGATATGACGACTCATCTTGCTTCGAGTTGAGCTTTTTGGCTCGTGATTTTTGCATCGAGTTGCTTCTTCTGGATCTCATATTGTATATCGAGAGCTTTTCTCTGGACATCATAAGCACGACTAAAAGCACTCTCTGGGCTCTCTACCACATTGGTAATGTATGAGAGTTTTTCTCTAGCACTCTGGACTTCGCCTTGAGCGATAGCGATCTCGGCTCTCTGTCCCGCGACCATACTTACTATCTCTGGTGTGTTTGTGGGAGCATTGATGATAGCAACTTTTTGTCACTTTTTCACGGTATCTCAGAGACTGACGAGCAGTTCTCCTATGATACCCTGACGCTCTGGGAATATAGATCCGTAATTATCCGAGAGCACTGTACCTGGGTAAGTAGGTACGGAGAGACTGGTCGCATCGGCTATCTGAAGTGTGGTAAAAGTAGCTCATGTCGAGAGTACTATAGAAGTATCTCGCCCGAGATTCTCTGCCTCTTCATCTCCGTGTCCACCATGTGCCATAACGAGATAACTTCCTATAAGGGAAGCGAGTGCACCCGTAATAGCGAAATAGAGAACATTTCGTTTGATTATCATAAAAAAATGGTTTAAGAAAGTATAAAAAATTCTTGTACCAAAAAAGTACAAAGAAAGATATATCGTTCCTAAACCAATATAATTTTTTCTCCTACGAGCAAGTGTCAAAAAAAGTGACTTTCACTTCAGGGATAGTATTGGAAATAAGTATCCTGAGTAAGCGTATCTACTTTCTCATCATACTCACTATATAATGAAGTTATTACCTCCAAGACATCTGGCAGATCAGCAGTATCACGAACTTGCTGAACGATGCCTGTGTCTATCTTCATCTGCGTACAATGAGCAGACTCCGTATCATCCGTTGTTTCGACGACATGCGATTCAGTTATATCATCATGTGTATGAGAAATAATCTCCCTATGAGTCCTCTCTCCTATAGCATGCACAATAGCCATATTTCCGAAGAGAAATACAGCAAATAACGTGCTAATACTGATGAATTTTTTATAGAGAGCGGACATAGAGTGTTGTAAGTATAGGGGATATAGTCATAAAATGCAAATTATTTTCTGGTCGCAACATCTGCACAGTACAGATACTTATTAGTCATCTTCTGAACCTTCATAAACGTTCCCATGCCCTTACCATAGGGCATGGTTATGCTATGTATAATTTTCTAGAGAGCAACTATTTCTCCTAGAATTCTTCACTACCAAACGTCGAATCTCGAGATTTTTCGATCTCATAGAATCTCTGGTGTTGTTTCTCGAACTTGAGATCGACTTGTCCTGTTGGTCAGTTTCGATTCTTTCGTATCAGGACATTCACGACTCCAGGTGATTCTGAGAACTCATTGTAGTAGTCATCACGATAGATCATCATGACGATATCAGCATCTTGCTCGATCGAGCCTGATTCGCGGAGGTCTGACATCATCGGACGCTTATCAGGACGAGATTCGAGGGCTCGTGAGAGCTGTGAGAGTGCGACGACCGGGACATCGAGCTCACGAGCGAGGGACTTCAGTCCACGAGAGATCTCAGAGACTTCCTGAACGCGATTCATGCTATTTCCACTCGACATGAGCTGGAGGTAGTCGATGATGATGAGGTCGAGCCCAGATTCCATTTTCAGTCGGCGGGCTTTACTTTTGAGTTCGACGAGTCCAGCCCCAGCAGGGGAGTCATCCATGTAGATTTTCGATCTCGAGAGTGTCTCGAGCGCATCCCCCATACGAGCAAATTCATCTTCTGAGAGTTTTCCCTTTTGCAGTTTCCAGCTATCGACTGCCATGGCTGCTGCGATAAGTCGATCCGTGAGTTGTTCTTTCGACATTTCGAGAGAGAATATTGCGACATGTTTTCCTTTCCCCGCGACATTCTGAGCAAAATTCAGGGCAAGAGCGGATTTCCCCATCGAAGGTCGAGCAGCGAGAATGATGAGATCTCCACGCTTGAATCCACCGAGCTTGTAGTCGAAGCTCGAATATCCGATAGCGATACTCGAGTGTTGTGCCATATTCGGATCAGCGTGTATTGCCGCGAATTCCTCATATCGAGCATTCAGGATATCCTTGATAGGAGTGAGTTTATTCTGGATAAATGTCTGTGTCACAGAGAAGAGCGATTTTTCTGCTTTTTCGAGGAGATCAGTGGTTTCTGATACTTCATCGAATCACGCTTGAGTGATCTCGGTACCTGCCTTTATCAGCTTCCGCAGAACACTCTTGTTCTTCACGATCTGAGCATACTGATAGATATTCGCACTTGTGAAGACACTGATCATGAGGTCACCGAGAAAAATATCTCCTCCGATGGATTCGAGTTTTTTCTGATCATCGATCACTTCACGGACAGTGATCGAGTCGATCGGACGATTACGAACGAAGAGATCCAACATCGCTGCATAGATAATCCCATGTGCAGGATCATAGAAATCATCCGGTGCGAGGAGATTGGTAACCTGGAGGATCCCGTCCTTATCGAGGAGGATCGATCCGAGAACACCGCGTTCGGCTTCTATGCTATGTGGGGGGACTGTGAGTGCCAAAATTGAATAAAGAATTAAGAATGAAAATAAAAAATATTTTTTAGTATGTACGTATACGAATTTTATTCCTATCCATGACGATGAAATTCCTTTTTTGTGTTTCTTCGAGACGAGAGAGTGAGTCCAGAATTCTCTGAGAGAGCACTTCTGAGAAAAAAAATTTCCTGAGTAGAATAATGTTAATTGATTGGTTTTTTTGAAGAGATCATGCGAAGCATATACGAGCAAAATCCTTATCAGCAGTTATGAGAATTGCATTTTCTGTACATGCTATATCAAATATTTCGAAAAAAGAGTACGAAGCTTTTTCAAATATTTTCATCACATACGAGACTATGTATATGTGAGTTCTTCATTATTGATAAATTTAGCTGAAAAAGTAAATATTGCATGTATATCATCTTCCTTGAGATTCGGATATTCATGAAGTATATCAGAAGTGGAGTGTCACTGAGCAAATAAGTCGAGAATATGTTCGACTGTGATTCGTGTCCCCGATATAGTTGGTTTCCCGAGATTGATTTTCGGATTCATGATGATTTTTTCGAGCATATGTTGATACAGTTAAGATTTATCTATTTCTCCCCTCAGAAGTTCCCAGCCATTTCCTCTTCCACGACGAGTTTCTGGATGAGGTCGATGATCTCCTGATTATACGGAGTGAGGTTCTTCAGTTTTATCAGTGTCTCGATGGCATCTCGACGGTTCCCACGAGTGATCTGAGACTGGGAGTAGAGCCAGAGGATTTCTGGATTTTTCGGATACTGGCGGATATAGTTACGAGAGTACTCATAGGCTTCATCCACTTCCGTGAGTTCTGAAGCGAGATGTGCGAGAGTGTAGAGTACCTCTTCTGAGTCTCACTGAAGGGAGAGGACTTTTTTGTAGAGCTCATAGCTCACTCGGTATTTCCGTTGCATCGCGAGCGAATTCGCGAGGTGGAGGAGGATCTCGGCATCATCTGTATAGATATGAGCGAGATCTTTATAGATATATTCGGCCTTTTCGAAGGCATGGTCTCTCTCATAGAGTTCCGCGAGGATGATATTGAGTTCTCGGTGTTCCTTCGAGAGAGAGAGTCACTCGATGATGAGTGCACGTGCCTCGACGAGTTGCCCTCGAGCGACGAGGGTCCGTGTATTGTTCGTGATTTCGACGAGTTTTTCTCGCTTCTCTGGAGAAAGTATCGGAGTTGGTTTCTCTGGAATTAGTTTCTCTGGAATCACTTTTTCTGACTCTTTCTCTGGCAGAATCGACTCGATCAGTTTCTCATCGTGTATCGGATCGATATCCTCTGGTACAGGAGTTATTCCTTCTGGAGTTTTGAGAGCTTCTGAGCTATGAGAAGGGTTATGATCGAGATAATCTCAGTCTCCAGGGAGATTCATATTCTCGATATTCATTTCTGCTACTGTTTCTGGAGGAAAGACCTCTTCAGATAATTCCTTTTGAATTATTGTATCTTTTCAGTCAGTGATGATAGAGTCAATCAATATTTCTGATTCTTTATTGACCGCATTGGTATCAGGCACTATGGTAGCATCTTCAGTTGTTGTTTCTATCTGAATTATTTCTTCTATGGGAATTTCTCGCTTATCTTGTTCAGTATTTTTCTCTTTCACATACTCTTTTCTCGGGGTTAGGACTCCGATTAGGCGAGCTATAAAAAGGTAGGCATCATAAAGAAACAGAGAACCGATAAGTGCTACACATATGAGTACTACGAGAGATTCGAATGAAGCAATCTGATTTCAGAAAAGGAATTCCATAATTTCTATACGAGGATGCTCTGAATAATATAGAATATGTCCGAATTTGCAAACGAGAAAAAGTATTTTTTGATAAGCTATTTTTCTCTATCGAAAAAATGAAAAGAATAATTTGCTTTTTGTATGTAAAATAATATAATCTGCCCGTTTTCAAAACTAAATATTATTCCCATGGACGCAACTCTCATCGCCCAGATACAAGCTGGAGCACAAAAAGCTGACAACCCAATCCTCGAAACAGGTATGGAAGTCGAAGTACATCAGATCATCAAAGACGGTGAAAAAGAACGTATCCAACTCTTCAAGGGGCTTATCATCTCTATGCGAGGAAAAACAGCCGATGAACCGCAACACCTATCCGTTTTGCCACAAGCCACTGTACTTTGAAAACCCCAATTTGGAACGCTGCGGCTATCACTACGGCTGTCTTACAACACCCGTCTCGATGGCGTTCTTTTACGGCACGATCCCGACCTTGCCATACCGCCACGGAGCCGAACCGCCGTGGGAGTGCGTTCGCTCGCTTCCGGATTGCCGCTACGGACACCGCTTCGGCTACGACGCCTACCTGCCGCCGCTCAGTCTGCGCGGTGCGGCACTGCAAGCCGCCGCCACCGTTGGCATGATCTACGCTGTGCCGTGAGCCAGGGGTCAAGTGATCGTG
>JAYUQR010000023.1:0-2096 GCA_043756665.1 Candidatus Altimarinota bacterium
TAACTGCTAACTGCTAACTGCTAACTGCTAACTGCTAACTGCTAACTGCTAACTGCTAACTGCTAACTGCTAACTGCTAACTGCTAACTGTCCTCATGCTCCTCTCTTATCGAATCCCGCTCATCACAGGAAGCATCCTCGTCCTCACGGCACTCGTGAATATTGTTGCTTTTCAGTACCTTTCTGAGAAAAATTTTAGCGAATATGTTTCGCTTTTTGATACAGGAACTCTTTCACCGAATCCAGAACAACTCAGATCATTTATCGAACTCTCGAAACTCGATAAAAAAACGCAAAATGAGTATAAAGAAGTTATTATCGAACTCTCGAATCTCTCAAAATCTATAGAAAATATTTCGAGGAATCCAGAACTCTATATGTCTTCAAACACTGGAAAGAATAGTGAGGTACTCAGTATTCCTATCCCGAATACGACCACTTGAACCATAGATATCGGGAAGTTTTTCCTCCCTTTCGACCTACGGGCACTCTGAAATGACACCCCAGAAGGTCGATTCGTCACGAATATCCTGAGCTGACTCCTCTATATCAATCTCATCTGGCTTTCGATCATCCTCCTCATCTATTTCTTCTGGATTCGGTCGATATTTTTCCCGATCCAGTCGATCATCGAGAATCTCGAACGCATCATCGGACGCAAGAATTATTCGAACATCCAGTACACGAAAAATAACGAATTCCAGCCACTCATCTCCACGATCAATAATCTCCATAAGTCCCTCTCAATACAGGAGAAGATCCGATCCGACTTCCTCTCCGATATCTCCCATGAGATCCGTACTCCTATAACCGCGGTGAAGTGCTACCTCGATGGGATCGAGGACGGAGTCCTGAAGCTCGATACTCGGACGATCTGACTCCTCCAGAGTGAGCTCGCTCGTCTGACGGAGATCACGGGACAAGTCATGGAATATGAGAGTATGATGCGTGAGACCTATACGACAGTCGATGTCGAGCGATTCTCGGTGAAGCATGTCCTCGAAGACCTCATCGCTTCCTATATGCCCCAACTCCAGAAGAACGAGCAATCCATCGCACTTCACTTTGGTCGTGAGTCCATGATCCGCATGGAACGCAATATGTGTATCCAGGTCATCCACAATATCTTCTCGAACTTCATCAAGTATGCGTGAGTAGGATCGAATCTCCTGTGTAGCTTCGAATGGACAGAGAAAACCTATATCCTCACTTTCGCGGATGATGGCATCGGGATCCCTGACTCAGAGATCGACTATGTGAAGGAGAAATTCTACCGCGTCGACAAGGGTCGTAATCAAGAGGATAAAAGCATGGGTATCGGGCTCTCGATCATCGACCGTATTGCCCACCTCCATCGTGGATCACTCAGAGTCGAAAAAAATCACCCGAGTGGGGTGAAGTTTATTGTGGAGGTGGGGAGGTAGAAATATATTTTTGTGCACCGATATCAACAAGGTTCTTGAGTGTCTGAGGTGAGAATTCTTCTCCTCAATTATTCCCAGAATTTTCCGTATCCAGATCATCTACTCTTCATCCATACATTTTGAGGTAATTCTTCATCCCGAAATCTCGAAACCGAGCTCGTGGGAATATCAGTCGGCTGACTTGTGCCATGTAATGATTGTATGCATTCGAAGAGTATCCGACATCGAGAGCGATAATATCCTGAGGCTGTATTCATGCATCTGTCAGATGAGAGACCATATTTCCCTGCTCATTCGCTGCATAGTCGACAAGAGAGAGTCATAAGAGTTTCCTGTCTCAGAACATTCATATGTTCGTAGATCATGTACCAGGCATATTCGCAGTCACCGTCAATGCTTCAACGATCGACATATCGCCAGAAATGATCACTTCTTTCTCTCCCTTATGGCCATATTGATGCGAGGCATTTATCAGAACAGGAATATCTAGTTCAGAAAACTTTGCTCAATCAGTGATTCATAGAGAATGTGCAACATTTTTGAATGTTTCCTCGAGTTCCTTGGTATTGTTTTTCTTGAGTGCTGTGAGCGATGTTGGCAACGGTATCTTTCCGATGATGAATGCATGAAGGGACTTCTGACGTAAGGAATGTTTTTGATTTTTTAGTTTCG
>JAYUQR010000024.1:0-2081 GCA_043756665.1 Candidatus Altimarinota bacterium
AGGAAGATTCGGTTCTGGTCGGCTCGTCACACCGATACTTCCATATGTATCATTCTATCCTGCAGAGGACTACCATCAGAATTATTACAAGGCGAACCCGCTTCATTATCAGATATATACAGGTGGTTCGGGACGGAAAGAGTATCAAGAGAAGATCTGGGGGAATAACTATCACTACATCACGAAAAAAGTACGTATTTCTACGGGAACTGGATTGATTTCCGCATCTATGACAAAACTCCCAACCAAAGAAGAGCTAAAGATAAAACTTACTCCTCTCCAGTACTCTGTTACCCAGGAGTGAGATACCGAGCACCCATTCGATAATGAATACCATGATAATAAACGAGTAGGGATCTATGTCGATATCGTCAGCGGAATACCACTGTACTCTTCTCTCGATAAATTTGACTCTGGTACTGGCTGGCCGAGCTTCACTCGACCGATCTCGGAAAATAATATCTCTCTCCATGAGGATAATGGACTCTTCTCGACTCGTACCGAGGTGCGCGGTGCTCTCTCGGATGCCCATATCGGTCATGTCTTCGATGATGGTCCAGCAGATAGGGGAGGGAAACGTTATTGTATGAATTCTGCTGCACTCAGGTTTATCCCTCTGGAAGATCTGGAAAAGGATGGGTATGGAGAGTGGAAGACATTGTTTGAGGGGAAATAAAAAATTTGCAATACAAAAAAATATGATATACTGGGGATGTCGTCGAAAGACGAACAAAAGTGGTTCAGGAGTAAATCTCTCTAACTAAAAAATCCCCTCGCCGGTCAAAGCAAAGGGGATTTTTGTTATCTTGAGCCTGGCTTCCGAGGACGCCTGACTCGCCGAATCTGAGTATGACACTCAAACTCGAACTCCAGAAAACGGGAGAGGTATATGCCAAAACGCATATAAAAAGTGGGTAAGGAGATAAATCTCCCACTCCCAACAAGAAGTGGGAGCCACAGAAGTATAAAAAAAGCCCATAGAAAATCAAATTCCCATATTATTCTTTAGTATAATCCTTATGAAAAAACTCATCGCTATCATCTCATCGAGTGTCGCTTTTGCTTCACTCTGTTGTCTCTCTTCCGTCGTCATAGTGGCACTTGGACTTGGGAGTGTATCATTCGCGACTTCACTTGCTGACAATCTCTATGGAGACTATAAGTGGTACTTCCGAGCTTTTGGGCTTCTCTGTCTCATCATCGGACTCATCTACTATTTTCGATCGGAAGGTATCTGTACGCTCGATCGAGCGAAGCGTGAAAGGAAAAAAATTATAAACACTCTTCTCATAGCATTATTTACTGGAGTTGCCGGGTATATGTTTTTCCTCTACATGGTAGTCCACTATATCGGAGTCTGGCAAGGGATCTGGAAATAATACAAAAAAGGCCCACCGCCCGCGCGTGGCGGAGGTGGGTAAGAGGAGGTCAATCCTCGAAGCGAATGCCGCGAACCGCAATCCGGAACGCTACAGTCATCACGATCGTGGTCGTTCCTAGGACCCAAATGGTGTACACCCACAACATCGGCTGATCCAACCTGTTTCCGTATAGGCTTGGGATAAAATCCCACAGAAAAACTGTGCCAAAAACGACAATTGCTGCAGAAAAGAGACGCTTTTTCACGGTTTCTTACTCCAAAGAAGTGACCCCATCCAGCACAATTGCCGACGGGGAAGGTTAATAAATAAGCTCCTCGCCAGTCAAGAACTGGACAAAATAATTTTACCTCTTCTTCTTGTCAAATCCTGAGAAAGAAATATTCTCTTATCATCCTTAGCGAAGCTGAGGTTCTCTCTGAAAGAGTACAGATTCTCGCAAGCGAGAATGACAAAAAATAGAAACGTCCCTATAATTCCTTACACTTTCCTTTATGAAAAACTACAAATCCCTCACATCAGAAGAAGCTCGTGTCATCATCGGGAAAGGTACAGAGATGCCATGGGTCGGAGAGTATACTGATACCACAGAAGATGGCGTCTACTCATGTCGCCAGTGTGGTGTCGATCTCTATAGATCAGAATTCAAGTTTCACTCTGGATGTGGGTGGCCATCATTTGATACTGCTATCGAGGGTCGAG
>JAYUQR010000025.1:0-2039 GCA_043756665.1 Candidatus Altimarinota bacterium
CTCATATTGATTTCAGAAAGATTTTATCTACACTACTTGACAGTATAGTTACAATCGGACTGAAGTCACGGGGTTTTAGACCCAATGGGTGGAAATAAAAGCATTTCTCCTCTCACTCAAAAGCGATGCGGTCATGGTCGGAGGAAATATGATGGTACGATCACAAGATATCGTCGATAATGCAGTTCGAGCTAAGAATGTCACAACTGTCGTCGCTGCAGTAAAGGCTGCTGGACTCGTCGATACATTGAAGAGCGCTGGTCCATTCACAGTTTTCGCTCCTGATAATGGAGCCTTCGAAAAACTCCCTGCAGGAACAGTCGAGACACTCCTGAAGCCAGAGAATAAATCAAAGCTCGTCGATATCCTCACCTACCATGTCGTCTCAGGAAAATATAAATCAAGTGACCTCACTGATGGACTCGTTCTCACGACGGTCGAAGGAAAAACTCTCACCTTCACGAGAGTGGGTGGAAAACTCATGATCAATGGATCAGCTATGGTCGAGACGGCTGATGTTATATCGAGTAATGGCGTCACCCATGTCATCGATACAGTTCTCATGCCTCAATAATAGAGTCGGGAAAATATCGAAAATCACCGCAATTGCGGTGATTTTTCTGGATACAGCATTATATGCCTATTTTAATTTTCGAGCAAATGAACAGTGATAAAATCACTAGAATCCTGAGGAACGTCATACGATCGGGTGATCATACTATCACTTGGACGGAAGATTATCACCTTATATTGATCACCATCTTTACAAAGATATGAGCCCACAGTATCAGCTCATATAGTGTATTCAAAGTAATCATAATTAGTGATGTCTGTTCGAACTGATCATGTAGATCTATATTTATTTGGATGTTCTATCATATCTTTCTGAAGTTGCTCTTCGGTTGGGAGTTTCGCCTGAGGATTTTGACTGAGAAATTGATCCACTGCGCTGACAGACCAAAGGGGCGATTCAGATTATTGGATATAGAGAACTGTTGGAACTCGTCTCGAAGCAGGAAGATTTCATGCCATCAGAATTTCATCGTCGAATCAAATTTTATTTGTTGTATCTTTATATTTAACACCGGTTTCTAGTATCTGAACTCCTTTGAGACTTGAAGAGATATTTACTCTCCTTCCTGCAAGAATACTCTTCTTATTTGAATAAGTTTGTTCTCACGATCAGTCAGGAAACTTCAGACTTTCGGAAGAAATCTCTCCAGCTTTATTTCATTTTAAGACTGTCTCATCAGGCTTACTCTCTGCTTCTGCAGTGTTAAATGGATTCCCGATATTACCGAATGGAACTGTATTTTCACCACTATTCGCCATTAATCATGCCACTTTCTTTGTCATCTCTGTTCACAGAGCTTCAGATCATAGCTGAGTCAAAGAGGTAAATATTACTGTACTTGGACTGAATTTTAGTTTCATATAAAGAAAATAGAAATAATACCTATGTATCCTACCCCTATCTATATTTTTTGTCAAAAAAACACCACTTTCTCAGTCCTACCGAAACACCTCACTCTGACTCCCCTTCGACTGATAGAGTGATCCGTCATGTCGCACGAGGACTCACTCGATCTCGGGAGTGGATTCGAGTGTCTCACAGGCAAGTGTCCATGGCATGACTGACAATGCGGTCGCATAGCCATCGACGAGCATACCAGAATCTCACTCGATATAGGTCGCGACGATATCTCATGCTGATGCTCCTGTATGTGGATCGATCAGATGATGATGATTTCCCCACTTTCGCTTCGTTCATGCACTGCAGGCGAGGAACCGACCATCGAGCTGGAGAGTACCGATGATCTCTTCGGGATCAAATGGACTCTCGAGTCCCACTGTCCATCACCCTCGACCATAGAGATCCCCTCCGAAATCGATCAAGAATCGAGGATATGAATCAAGTATGTCCCGGAGAATATCGAGGAGATATCCCTTCCCAACTCATCCAAACTCGAGTTCAATCCCTTTTCCGAGCATGACCTGTTCTCACTGGAGCGCGATATCGCGATAATTCCCTTCTTTTT
>JAYUQR010000026.1:0-5179 GCA_043756665.1 Candidatus Altimarinota bacterium
CTGTATGAAATGAATCTATAAAATCTAGCATATTTTTTGGTGATTGCATTGATCCATAATAGGAAAATTAGATAGTGGTGTCAAGTCCAAACCCATTTACCATTATATCAAGAATATTCTCAGGAATGACTTAGTCAGATTTCCTTTCAAGGAATCTATAAAAAAATTTAGTTTACCGTAAAAAGTAAATGATACTAAATATTCATTTATAGGATATTGATAATACTTCAGTATTTTTCTGATCTGTACACTCATGGATGTGCTTTCGCAGTAAGTATATATTCGACATTCAGTAATTCGAGAATACGGTCGAGATATCGTTCTGGATCGGAGATGATACAATCGAGAGGAGGTATTGCACTATCAAGCGGAGGATATAGTCATCGAAACCACGCACGCAATGCCTCTTCTCGTTTCCAGATATTCCCCAGAAAGAGCTCACTCTGATAGCTCATATCCAGTAGTTGGACGATCTGTATAACCTTCTGCATCTTCATACGAACTTCTGATGAGAGCCTTTCCGTCGGGGTTCCTCTATATCCGATCCCGAGAATGGTATCGATCTCATCATGCGTCAGTGATATGAGATCCGTAAGACGATCAAAATCTGATCGCATGGCTTCAGAAAAAATTGATAGTAGTGTTTCCATAGATAGTCATAGTGAGTGATATATCGGAAGTATATCCTGGAATTTTCTGGAGTCAGAGAAAATCCTCGTATCGATGAGATATAGTTCCTGAGTCATCAAAAACCTTTACAGAGAGAGCAAAATCCATACAATAAAAGTGTACTCTAAAAAATACACTTATGAAAAAATACCTCCATCTCCTCGAAAGGCTCGGACTCTCAGAACATGAACGAGCGGTCTATATGACCCTCCTCGAGTATCCTTACCTGATCGTCACTGATATAGGAGAGAAGACGAAAAGCCATAGACCGATGGTCTACAAATCTCTCCGTTCCCTCGAAGCGGATGGACTCGTCGAGAAGTCCTATCTCGATGGGAAGCGGTATTTCTACCATATCACCTCTCCGAAAAAACTCAGAGACAAACTCAACACACTCAACTCTCTCGCAGAAAATACCCTACCAGAACTCGAACTCATGTATGAGAAAAAAATGCATACACCAATACTCTCGATCAAAGAATGATTCGATGGAATCCGCTCGATCCACGCGGATCTCCTCCAATCAGTACCAAAGTGAGGGATATACTACAGATACAGCTCATCGAGGGGAGAATATGAAGGAAAAAGTATCTATACCCCTGATGACTACGAATCGATTCAGAAAAAGAAAGAATTGGAACGCATCGTCATCACGGGTATTCATCAGGCGAAGAAGCGGATGAATGATCCAAATCGCGAAGTACTCATGATACCTGAGTCATTCGATGGATTCACCGACAATATTTCGAAGATTATCTATGCTGATAAAGTAGCTATCATAGACTACGATTCGCAAATAGGATGGGTCATAGAGAATGAGCGATTTGCACGCTATGAGGAAAAAATATTTCGCCTCCTCGCGAAGTTCATCCGAGAAAAAGAAAACCCTGATCGAGAAGATCAGGGCAATGCATAGTGATTATTTTTTCAGAACTGATGTAGTATAATAACTTGTTTGATGAAGACCAATATTGTCATTCCGGCTTTAGAAGGTGAATTTTCATGAAGTGAAAAGAGAAGCTCCCCTGGGGGATGCCGGAATCTATTTTCTGATGCTGGATTCCTATATACGCAGGAATGACAAGAAAAAAGTCTTATACAAGTGAGTATACTATAATGCAGATTTTCCTACTACTCATACCTTCTTTGAAGTCACAGGCTTTGGAACTGAGACTGATTTTTTCTTAGACGATATTTTCTTTTCTTTTGAAGGTACGGAAGATTTTTTTGCTTGCTCTGCTTCTATCTTGATACGAAGCTTTTTCTCTTCGACATCTTGACGAACACTCTCCGGGATATTCTCGGCAGTAAGTGCAGGCCATTCGAGTCTCACTGACTTCATAGCTGCGAGTACTTGTTTTGCGACGAGCCAGAGCTTGTACCACTTATTATCGACAGGGATGATATTCCATGGAGCGTCCGCCGTATCAGTTCGTTCGAGGACAGATTCATAGGCTGACATATAATCATCCCAGAGGGCTCGAGAATCGAAAGCTGCACCCGTCGACTTCCAGTACTTGTGTGGTTCGAGCATACGCTCCTCGAGACGTTCGAGCTGAACCTCTTTTGACATGTGGAGGTAGCACTTCACGATGATAGTTCCTTCATCGGTGAGCATCTTCTCAAAATTATTGATATGATCATATCGACGATCGATGGTTTTTTTATCGAGAAATTTGAGTACTGTTGGCACGAGGATATCCTCATAATGAGAACGATTCCAGACAGTGATCATCCCCTTCTCAGGAGTGACACGATGCAGTCTCCAGAGATAATCATGCTTTATCTCCTCACCCACTGGTTTCTTCCAGGAGTAGACCTTGATCCCCGATGGATTTACTCATCAGAATACATGGCGCACAGTCCCATCCTTTCCACTCGCATCCATTCCCTGGAGGACGATAAGGAGCGAATAGCGACCATCTGCATAGAATTGGTCTTGGAGTTCGATAATCTCTGCCTTCATTTTCTCGAGTTCCTTCAGCGCTTTTTCTTTCGTCATACCCTCTGGGGCACGAGTAGAAATATTTTTGAGATTGATTTTTTTTGGCATAGAAAAAATGATAAGGAAAACGTCCCGAATGGGACGTTAGAAGTGATATTATTTTTTGACTGGAGTTTTAACTGGGGCTTTTTTTAGAGAGGGAGTTGCTGGTTTTTTTGCAGGAGCCTGCTTCACGGAAACTACGGGAGTAGAGGAAACTTTTTTCTGTGGAGCAGTTGGTTTTTTTGCTGGAGCTTTTGGAGTCACTACTGCTTTCACTGGAAGAGCTTTTTTCACTGGAGTCTTTACTGCCTTTACAGGAGTTTTTGCACTCTTTGCCTTTTTCTTTTCAGATTTTTTTGCTTCTTTCTGTGCTTTTTTGAGGGCTTTTTCTTGAGCTTTTTTTGCTTTTTTTTCAGCTTTCTTTAATGATTTCTTGAGCTTTTTTTGTTCTTTTAGTTGTTTCTTCTGAGACTTTTTTTCAGCCTGAGAAATAGGATCTATAGCCTCAATTTTGTTGAGAACTTTCTGTTTTGACATAAGGTATAAAATTAGGATACTTCGTATTGTATAAAATAATAAAACCCTGTCAAATAAATACATGTGAGGGTATCATGAAAATATATTGAATAATAGTATTTATACATCTTAATAATTTATTACAATGAAACAGAAAGTGATCGGTATTGGAGGAGTGACCACTTTCTCATCCACTCATTGTAGGGATAGAAGTGCTTACCAGTATCAGTATCCCAAACAATTATGTGTGTAGGATTTTCTTTATTTCATATATAGCCCAGGAGGAGGAATACGTGTTCTCCTGAAATTGCTTCGATCTTCTTTCCTGACTGAGTTGACCAGGAAAATTTCCGATCTTCTGACGATCGATCACACGGGTTTTTTGCTGAGAAGAGGAATAATCGAGCAATATAGGTATCAATTTTTAGGACTATTCCATCTTCTGCCCAGGGTGAAGTACACCAATCTCACCAGAGCATAACCAAACTTCATCGATCAATCGAACTGAGGAGTGTAGTGAGTTTCGATGCTGGCTGTTGATACGAGTTGTTCTTGGGTATACTTTCTTCGATATTTAGTCCACTCTCTTTGAGATATTTTGATAAGGGTTTCTCATAGATTCCATAGCCTGTTTTCTTATACTGACTCCCCGTGATAGATCCGACAAATCCTATATCTGGATCTCACCATATACCTTCTGGAGAAAGTGGTTCATTCTGTACGCGTATTTTTGATATGATTTCATCCTCGGAAATAGTTCTGTCAGTGAGTCCCTCTATAATCATCCGGACTGCTGCTATCTCACATGAGAGCTTATATTTCTGGAGAGAAAAATCGTATCTATGAGAAATATCGAGTGTAATCTCTCATCGAAATCAATAATCGAATTCTGCATATAATTTCTGGAGTGCATTTCCTATAGCTTCACGTTGATAAATAACTCGGTCGAGGATAGGGCTCTCAGCGTTTTTTTCTATAGTTTTTCCGAGGGCAATAGCCTGATTCGTATACTGGCGAGTCATAGAATAGGTATCAGATTGAATGGGACTCGATGAGATGGCGCAGAGTACATATGGAGAAAGAAATAGTGCACCAAAGAAAAAAAATATACGCTTGATCATAGTACGATAAAAGAATAAAAAATAATCAACTTCTAAAACCCACTCTGGAGCTCGAGCATCTTATGATAAATTCATCATAAGGCAATAAGTGACGCGTGATCTCCTCGTTCTACTACTTTCCCTCACTCGATCACGATGATATCATCCGCATGACGGACAGTCTGGAGTCGGTGTGCGATGATGATGACGATACGTCACTCGAAAAGAGTATTGAGAGCGGCCGTGATCTTCTCCTCACTGAATGAGTCAAGTGCTGAGGTTGGTTCATCGAGGAGGATGATCTCCGGATTTTTCAGAAATATCTTCGCGATAGCGAGTCGTTGTTTCTGTCCTCAGCTGAGTCTGACACCACGTTCTCAGATCTCAGTATCGAGTCCTTGTTCCATCTCGAAGACGAAGTCACAGTGCGCGAGATGAAGGACTTCGGTGAGCTGTTGTTCAATGTCAGATGAGGTATCAGTTGGCAGTAATCAGCTATCAGAATGGATATCTCTGTCATTTCGAATGGAATCATCCTGTTTCTGTGGATGATGTAATGAGAAATCTTGCTCTGTTTTTCATACTCTTTTTTTGTCATCCTTGGCGGAGCCGAGGATCTCTATGGAACACTCGGAAAGAGATTCTCCTTTGGAGAATGACAAAGAATGATTTCACTTTTTGGATCACTTTCTAAAAGAATCATTTCTGATTACTGCTAACTGCATACTGCTTACTAAGTTTTCCCTGATTGTTCCATCGAAAACACTCGGTTCCTGAGTGAGATATCCTATATGCGGATAGTAGGTCTGCAGTGCGGTCTCATCGAGTCTATTTCCGAGAACAGATATCGATCAAGATTCTGGATGGAGGTATCCGGCGATGAGCTTCATGAGTGTAGTCTTTCCTC
>JAYUQR010000027.1:0-5177 GCA_043756665.1 Candidatus Altimarinota bacterium
ATAAAGCTCGAATGGATGAAATACAAAAACACATCTGATATCAAGATGCATGTCTATGAGGCAAAACTCCTGAAAAATGGAAATCTCTCTGCTGGACAGGAAGTATATCAAGATAGCCTCAGGGGAACCCCTCTCGACATAGTTCGACTTTTTGTATCAGAACGCTATGCCTCATACTACCAGAGTAGTTCTACAGCTCTCACTTTCCAGACAGCACCAGAGATGTTCATCCGACTCCTCACTGAGACAACTCTAGCGATATCTAGCCTGGATAATGAGCCTATCTATATAGAGAAATGAGTACCACGGTGTGGGCTCGAGATCCGCAAGACGAAATGATCCAAGCAATATATCATAGAACCAGTATTTTCCATAGATTCTCCAAATTGTCCAGTATCTATAGAGCAGAAGCGGCCAGGGAAAATACGTCTCTCTCATGCACCGAATACCCCCTATTATGCCCTCACGACGGTACTGGGTGATAGACTCTCATTTTTCATATCCACTCTCCCTTCGGAACTCCTCGGAGCCCTCATAGAGAAACCTCTCACTCTCTCGGGCACTGAATGGGTAGAATTTCGATCATCCGGAGGATTCGAGACTCTCATGTCTCATGTAAACACTCTGGATTTTCTCCAGGACGAGATCATGAAAATAGCTCCACAGATACGTATCACGATAGATATCGGTGCAGATTTTGATCTCATCACACTCGACTATGACTTCCTGTATGGGACATCTCGTATCCATCCGATGAGTGAGAAAAAAATCCTCATCCATGAGAATACCCTCATCGCACGAGATCTTCCCTGAGAACAATCGGAATATACGAAAATCCAGTCACTCTTCGACCTCACGACCACTCATGACCTTCTGCGAGCACAGTGTACTCGTATGATCGATGACACTTCTGATATTTTTTTCGATGAAATAGAACGCCTTATCCATGGTGGCATACTCGTCGAATACCGTCAGCCTGCTCGCCGGATCTCAAGTGCAGCTCTCTGAGCAACAGTGAAAGTGGGATCATGAGAGGATTGGTTCGATATCGATGTCGAGTTCACACTCGGAGATACGGCTCTCCAGAACGCTGCTGAGATACTGAAGGCTATGCGGAAATGAGGAAAATACATTACCCTCGACAATGGAACTGTGGTGAGACTCAGACAAGATATAGGAAAGACTCTCTCTGAATGGGATGAGCTCGGGATCAATGAGAAAAATATCGAATCCACTATAAAAATCAACACATACAATATCGGTCTCTTGAAGTCCCAAAAAGAAGGATTTTCGACGTTCGAACTCCCTGAGGAAGTGAAGAAGCTTCAGAGTGCCCTCTCGAACTTCCGTGGGATCACACCACAAAAAATCCCGAAAAGTGCGACCGTCACCCTTCGTGAATACCAACAGCAGGGCTATGAATGGCTCCATTTCCTCCACACATATCACTTCAGTGGTATCCTCGCTGACGATATGGGACTCGGGAAGACGATCCAGACACTGGTATTTCTCCAGAGTCAGTATGAGAAGTCTCCGAAGGGGAAATCTCGTCTCGCACCCAGCCTCATCGTCGTACCCACTTCTCTCGTCCTGAACTGGATCGATGAAGCTATGAAATTCGTCCCCAACCTGAGATGCGCCTATATCAAAGATGGGAAAACTGGGATGAGCGATATTCCGAAAGATACACAGGTTATCATCGTATCGTATGGACTTCTCGTGAATCTCGTCGATCAGGAAACATTCGGCACTCTCGCATGGCACTATATCATCCTCGATGAAGCACAGAATATAAAAAATAGTAAAAGTGAACGTGCCAAAGCTGTCACGGCACTGAAGAGCTCATACCGACTGGCACTCAGTGGGACACCGATCGAGAATAATCTCATGGAGCTTCTGAGCATTTTCCAGTTCTTGATGCCGGGATTTCTCGGGTATGAAGCCCGTTTCCGTGATCGCTATATGAAGTGAGATGTCACGAATCTCGTCCAACTCTCTCGGAAGGTGAAGCCATTTATCCTCAGACGGACAAAGGATCTTGTGCTCAAGGATCTTCCCGCAAAGCAAGAAGAGATCATCCACCTCGAGATGGGAAGTGAACAAAATCGATTCTATAATGATCTCAAGACAACCTATCGTGCTCAGATCACCGAACAGCTCACAGAACATGGGCTCGCCAAGAGCCAATTCATCGTCCTCGATGCTCTCCTGAAGCTCAGACAAGCGAGTCTCATGCCACAACTCGTCGCCATGAGTGGGAATCATGTACGAGAGTCCGTGAAACTCCAATATATCGAAGAGAATATCGAAGAAATGCTCACGTCTGGACATTCGCTCCTCATCTTCAGTCAGTTCACAGGATTTCTTTCCTATATCAGGACAGTCCTCGATAAGAAGCAGATTGCCTACAACTATCTCGATGGTCAGACGAAACGTGAGGAACGCAAGAGGCTCGTCGAACACTTCAATGCGTGAGGCGTATCCGTATTTCTCATCAGTCTGAAGGCATGAGGTGTGGGACTCAATCTCACCTGAGCCGACTATGTGATCCATATGGACCCCTGGTGGAATCCTGCCGTCGAGAATCAGGCAACCGATCGAGCGCACCGTATGGGTCAGACGAAGACCGTCTTCGTGCAGAAACTCATCGTCCGAGATACCGTCGAGGAGAAGATCCTGAAGCTCCAGGAAAAGAAGAAAAAACTCATCGATGATCTCTTCTCAGGAGACTTCCATGGGAGCCTCAGTGAGGCAGATATACAATATATTTTCGAGTAAAAAGCCATGCCTAAAAAAATCCTCCAAATTTCCCCATATCCCTTCAGTCATCCTGGTGGAGTCGAGCAGTATGCTCGTACGCTTCAGGAGATTTTTCCTGACGAGATGATGACACTTGCTTGAGGAAGAGATTTCTCGATCCTCGAGCCCGTGAAGCACTGTCCTCTTCCCTGTTTTTGGCGATCATGATTCTGGCAGATTTTTGAGTGAATGAACCGAGAAAATACTTCCATAATACTTTCTCATATCCGATTCGCTCCCACGAGCTGGCTCGCATTTTGGATCGCGAGAAAAAGGAAAATCCCCTACATCCATATCGAGCATGGCACAGGATTTCTCGTACACAGAAATCCATTCATCGCGGGCGTGGCAAAGCTCGTCGATCTCACGATCGGGAAGTATATCATCAGACATGCGGATCGAGTCATCTGTGTCAGTGAAGCGGGAAAAAAGTGGGTGAGTGCGACTTTTGGACGCTCGGAAAATATAGATGTCATCTACCGTGGATTTGATTTTCCGAAAGTCGAACGAATACCAAATGCCACACCAAAAATTGGTTTTGTCGGACGTCTCACTGGACTGAAGAATGTTGCTCTACTGATCGAGGCGCTCAGTGAAATCAAGGAAGAGGAATGGATGCTCGAAATAGTCGGAGATGGGGAAGAACGAAAAAATCTCGAGAAACTCACAGAGTCGTTCTCACTCAATGATCGAGTCATATTTCTCTGATCGAGATCACATGACTGGATCATGACTGAATTTTATCCAAGTGTAAATATATTCGTGAATCCGAGTCTCCAGGAGTGACTCCCGACGACCGTCATCGAAGCACTCGGGATGGGATGCCAGGTAATAGCAACGGATGTTGGAGGGACGGGGGAGATAGGTGGGATAAGGCTCATAACTCCAAATAATATCGAGAATCTAAAAAGGACTCTTCTAGGCAAACTACAGGGACATGAGAATATTGCCTTATCGATGAACCAATACTCACTCGAGAAAATGAAGAGGAATTTTATAAAGTTATTTTTTTAGATATTTTATGAGTCACTGCGGAAAGATGCAAAGGATGAGTCGTATCGAGAGAGTACTACACTTTCTCAAAAATGAGGGAGAGATGGTTTCATCTTCGAGCAGTCTTCGAAATGTGAGCCATTGCATCTGAGAGTATTTCTTATTGGTAGTACTACTATCTCGTATACGGTATTTGACGGAGAGATGAGCAATATTCATGATCTCATATCAGAGGGCTAGAACTCGGAGCCAGAGATCAAAATCCTCCACATAAAGCCAATCATCCCTATATCATCAAGCTTCGAGAAGTACTGATTTCCGAGCTACGATACTCGTATGAATGAGTTGGTTCCTCAGTCAGAATCCACGTCGCACAGCAATAGGATCTCAGTGATGACTGATAAATCCTCCCGTTTCATTTCCAGGCTCATCGATCAGGATCGCCCCCGTTCCGACAATTCAGAGATTTCTATTTTTTTCGAACTCCGTGAGTTGACGCGAGAGCTTACTGCCATCACACCAGATGTCGTCGTCGTCAATACGTGCAATGTATACTCATCGTGCACATGAGAGTCCTCGATTAAGGGTTGCTACGAGTTTGAGATTTTGTTCATTTCTAAGTACAATGATCCTGGTATCGAGGTCGGAATATTGTTTGAGAACTTTTCAAGTTCCATCTGTCGATGCATCATCGATGATAATAAGTTCAAAATCTCAGAAATCCTGATTCAATACAGAATCTATTGCTTCTCATATATATCGAGCGCCATTATAGGTCGGTAGGAGTATGGAAATTAGAGGAGTATCCATGTTGGGGGGATAAGATCAGTAGTACTAAATGAATCTGTTTGAAGCCATTTTTTTGGTGTTATGACTATCCTCTCTGGATTTCTCCCAAGATATGCTCACCACCATGAAAAGCTACTATTAGCAATAATATGATGATCGCATGAATACATAAGGCGAAGGTCTTCATGTCCTGCAGATCTATTATGATCAATATAAGAGTGCTTTATACCTTCTGGAAAAAGTATATTTTCTCTACACCAAGCAATATCATCAGAAAATATGAAAAATACAGGATTGTTGAGTGTTTTTATCATATGAGAAATCGCATCTTCATAATATCAGATGGAACAAGTTCCGTGCCATTTATTCGTACTTGCATTTATCACATAATCTCCTCGGCGAACATGCAGTGAGACTGTTTTTTTTGGGAACTGAGATATGAGTTCTAATACTTTTTTATTTTCAGGATCTACTTCAGTCTGCACCTGAAAAAGTGTACGAATATCATCTTCATATTTTTCGAAATATCGATATGACTGAAACCAGCCATCAAGATAGGCATGGTGAGGGAATATTTTCACAAATCTACCTTGTGT
>JAYUQR010000028.1:0-14944 GCA_043756665.1 Candidatus Altimarinota bacterium
GCAGGAATATCGAATTCGACGACTACTTCTCCCATCTTTCCCTCGAATCGGTATGCCTTCATATTGATAAGGTTGATGATTCCAGCGAAATCATTTTCCTGACCGATCGGGAGCTGGATTGGGATCACCTTATTACCAGCGAGACGCTTGATGATAGACTCGTAGGTCATCATAAAGTTTCCACCTGTTTTATCCATTTTGTTGGCGAAGGCGATACGAGGAACACCATACTTATCTGCCTGCTTCCAGACGGTTTCTGACTGTGGCTCGACTCCCTGAGAAGCATCGAATACCGCAACTGCTCCATCGAGAACTCGCATCGATCGCTCGACTTCGATAGTGAAGTCGACATGCCCCGGAGTATCGATGAGATTCAACTGTACCCCCTTCCATGTCGTGGTCGTTGCAGCCGAGGTGATCGTGATACCACGTTCCTTCTCCTGTTCCATCCAGTCCATAGTCGCTCCTCCATCATGCACTTCACCGATCTTATGATTGATCCCGGTATAGAAGAGAACTCGCTCAGACGTCGTCGTCTTTCCAGCATCGATGTGGGCACAGATACCAAAGTTTCGGATCATTTTCAGATCTTTTGTAGTAGCCATAAGTAGTAGTTAGTGATTAGGAGTTAGGAATTTAGTGGTACCGTCATTGCGAGGCACGAAGCAATCCAGATTCTAGAAACTTCGAATACAATAATTCCCAAATTCGCGGGAATAATATGGAAAAGAAAGAGAAAGTCAAAGAGAGTTATCAGGTATCAGGTATCAGGTATCAGAAATCTAACCTGGGAGAGGTTTTCGATATATCAAAGAGAGGTATCAGGAAGGGGGTAAGAGAAATTTGCGTTTTCTCATACCACTTTCACGACGTACCCGAATTTCTACATATACCGCTTCATATTCAGAATATAGTTTTCGGCGAATACTTTCGCCATAAGTGATATATCACCCAGTTCATAGATCGCGAGGATGGCATTGGTATATATTTTTGGTTCTACTGCGATCAGGGAGATTGGGGCATACCCATGAACAATGAGTGGAATATTTGCAGATATTCGAGATGTTCGCTTATTCAGATCGATGAATGCCTGGAAATATGGGATAAAAACGAGGATAAAAAGACTCTGTTCGAATGGATCATGTATAGCCCGGAGTTTCTCGATAAATAATTGGAATTCTATCTCAATCATCAGAGGATCATCCATCGGCTCATAACGTGATCCTCAGATACGCACCTGAGTCGTGCGAAATATCCCAAGATAAGTATCGTGGATAAGTCATCTCGCGAGAAGCGTGTGGATATCGAAGAAATCTTTTTTTGAAAATGAGAAATCATTGCGATGTGATAGGATATGTTCTATAGCTCTCTTATGATTGAGGATCATCGTCGTCTCGTCTCTCGTTTTTGTATCGTTGGATGTATTGTACTTGATCAATATCTCTGTATCGACATAGTCATAGGTATTCCCCTCGAGATGACTCGAAGCATAGGAGAGATCGACCAAGAATATCTCGATCGCTCGTCTATTTTTCATATAGTCGAGGGTTGAGAAAAGTGTAAAATCCTCTGTGGCTACGCGGATCTTTTCTCTCTCTTCTCCAAGAAAACTCGATACATTCGGTATATAATTCCTCAGGAAATCTGGATCGTATTTCACAGGTGCTCTCTCGAAGAATGGTTGCATGAGGTATGCTATAGATTCATACTTTGGACGGTATCGTCCATGCCCTACTTGTACGAGATAACCCTCTTTTATGGCTCGTATCCTATATCTGTAGAGTGTCTTGCGAGGTATATCTATAGAGCGTTCCATCTCCTGCATAGAGAGTATCTTGCCGATATGTGCTTTGAGATAGTTGAGAAATATCTTATACATAGTGTCAGATTTATACGATAGTGTCATTTATTGTATGAAATAGTGTCAAAAATGCAATAAAATGACATAAAAATGCAATAAAATGACACTATGTAACTTTTTTGACACTTTCAATCTTGATATTTCTACGAATGTATGGATATCGACTCTACCGTGAGTGTAGCTTATGAGTATCTGCGAGTTACCATACCGTGATAGAGTAGTTTTTGATAGGAAATATCAGTCGAGTTTTCTTCTAATTTCCTTCTTCGCTATAGATTATACCGATGATGGAGAGTTTGCCGCGGCATTCGAATCCAGAGAGAATATTTTCTCGAAGTTCACTATGAAGTATGTTTAGTTATCCTATAATCTCATCGATCCCGTGTACGCCCGTATCAGAGAAACTCACTTTTACTGCAGTTTGGAGGAATTCGATAAACCGCTCTAAAGAAATCTGACTATCCTCTTTTTGAGGAGAAATAGTCGAATTCCTCCCATACTGGCTCGATGATGGTATATTGACTCCAGTAGAATATACGGAATAATTTGATTTTTCCACTCTTCTGACTATCATTTCCCTATGAACCTCGAAATCCCACTCAAATATTTGCGAAAATATCGGGAATAGGGTAGAGTGGAGGGGTAAAAATATTATTTTAATGATTTTTCTATGTCAGATCTTGATAAAAATCGCTCCTATGCTTTCTCTAATTGCACACTTCTTGATAAAGTGTTACGAGAACAGGGATGAAATTATAAAGAACCACTTTCAACTCCCGCCTTTCCAAAAGAAATACAACTCACAGGTGCAGAGATTATCCAATTAAAAGATAAGCTCAATGCACTAAAAAGTTGATTTGAAACTCAAGCAATGCTCATGGCAGTAGTCCGATGAGAACTCATAAAAGATATCGGACAAACATATGCATTTTCGAGCATAGCCGAGGTCTGCACAGCACTCGATGAGAGAAAGGTAAGATATCCTAGGCATTATCTTGATGGTGAAAAAAGTACATTCCGTATAAATTTTAATGCTCCTCGACATCTGTCGGCAGAAAAATATGAAAAACTCATTAGTGATCTCATGGCTATAACTGGAAATAGTGAGGCGGATGATCTTAATAGAGGAGAAATCATCCGTGCTGCATTTAATGAGGTCCCACAGCCAGCTCCATCTCCCTTAGTGTGAACGAGAGGGTTTACAGAGATTCTTTCCCCATATCCAGAGAAGCAAAAGGCATTTTCAGATGCACTCATATCTGCTTCGTCTTTTCCATTCAAGGTAAAGTTTAATGAGGGGGGTAAGTCATATGAAGTAGAAGTAAGTACGAAGTTAAACCAGATTACTATCGCAGGGAAAGAATATATATTTAGTCATCCTTTGGCAACTATTCAATCTTTTAATATAGTGTGAGAAAATATTGTAGTAAAGCACTCAAGTGGTGAAATATCTATGAGTAAACAGGATTTTATTCAAAAGTATCTACAAATTATTCTCACGAAGTCTACGGAAGATAAAGTATCAATATGAGATAAATGAGTTTTCGTAGAAATGGCAGGAAACTATTCCCCAAAAGAAATCGAAACTCCAAAACAAACTGTCGATAAGTGACTCCTCGAGAAACTCACATGACTCAAAACTGAACTCGAAAAGCGTATAAAGGAGTGACTCTCTCCGATCGAGCTTGTTGAGTGACTCAAGTATGTCTCAGATAATGTCAAGGATGAGCCCACAAAACAAGTCGCTATAAATATTTTTCTCAATAGACTCTCAGAGTCCTATATACTTCTCTTCGAAAAAGATGGCAAAATTAATGTCGTACAAAAAGATCCGAAAAATACCGCTACAGCAGCTACCTATCAGAATGCTATCCAGTCATCACTTTCTGCTGGGCATATTTCTCGTTCTAACCTTCAAGAGTCGATGACGATGCTCACCGGTCAGAAGTGGTCTGACTATGCTCGTACGATAGCAGATCCCAAGACCGCAAATGCCCAATGATATGCAAAATATCTGGCAGATAGTTATGGTCTCGATATCGAGAAGAAGCCTATTTCACAGATACAGACACACAAGACTATGCCAGCTACTGATAAGGCATGGCTCCTCTCCTATATGAATGGTCAGATGAATACCCTCGATATTGCACGAGTGACATCAGAATATAAAGAAAATGCTAAAAATCTCGGAGAATTTATAAATTCAGATTTTTATGCCGTTATCAATAAGGTCACGGGAGGTGCAACTCTCACTCCAGATCAGGCGAGACAAGCTGCTGAAGCTGCAGCTCGTGGATGAGAGTCAGGAGGAGATGGCAAGTCTGCAACTTGGGCCCTCGGTATCCTCGCAGCAGTTGTTGGTCTCGGATTCAAGAAGGGAGAAGGATGGTCTCTCTGGACTTCTCTGAAACGTATATTCATGGGTGGACTCGCTGTCGGATGAGTCATGCTCGGATGTGCTGCCGGTCGTGAATGGAAGAAGGAACTCGGTATGGACGTGTGCGAAGAAGCGAAAAAAACATTCAAAGATACACTTAAGGATATGCGATGAACTCCTGATACGCCACCTGCACCAGCACCAGCCCCAACAGCTACACCCACTGTAACTCCTACCCTTACGACTACTCAGGATGCTGCAAAGAAAAAACTGGAAGGTATGGATGAATTAAAAAGTAAGATTACTAGTCTATCAAATACACCAAAGAATGCTCCATTTGATAAGTACCTTGAATTCACAAGATCACTCGAAGGACAGAAACTTTCTATTTTTGTAACTCCATCTGAGCAAAAACATAGTATATTTAGTCAAGAGAATTCCCTAGATCCATCAATCCAAGTTCCAAGCAATATGGATATTGCTGACCTCAAAAGGGTAATCAGAGCATACCTTACGGGTGTAGATATTCCATATTCATCATTGAAAGTGAATAATGGTACTTGGGAAGATTATAAAAGTAAATTTGATACTGACAAAACTCTTCATGAGGCTACTAAGATTACTTATAATACGAGTCAACTTGCCACTCAGCAAAATCAACCCACAGAATATGATGAAACAACTATTAAGAATGTAAAACTCCAGTGAGCTATATCTACAGTCGAAGCAGTAGCTAAACAATGAGAAGATTTCGAAGTGAAGTATAAGATTACTGAGGCTCAGGGTATTACTATCCAGCCGAATCCACAAACTATAGCAATACTCTATGATAAGAATGGAACACCGAAAACGAATAAAATAGCATTAATGACTTGACCAAATACTCGAAGGCCATTTACAGTTTCAAAAAATGGTTATACCGTTACTCTTTCATAATTTTTCAAAATAAATACCCTTAACTTTTCTCATATGGCTGAAGCTTTACAAGAATACATCATCTCGAAAGATGCTCGAAAAAAAATTACAGAAGTTAATACTCAAGACTGTAAGAAAATCGCTGACCAATGATACGAGGAATGAGATAACTATATACTTCCTGTATCAGCGATCATAAAGGCACTGGATTCTATATCAGATACTACTCTGCAGGATGAATGTGCTAAAGCAATCAATAGTCAAAAAACAGCAGCAGCACTCTTACAAGAATTAAAGGCACTGGTCAGTAGTACAAAGCCCTCTCCAGTTTCACCAGCAGTTACTGTTTCTCCACCTGCATCAGCCGCCCCTACTCTTGATAAACCAGCACTCGTAGCCTTGAGAAGCAAAGCAGAAAGTGCTATGGATAGGGCTTTCCAAAAACAAGAGAAGTTTCTTACATTTGATGTAAAAAATAGATCAGAAGCTCAATACCTCTCATGATGGAGACGTGCTATTGCAAGCTGGATGCCAGGATTCGAGCCCACAAGCAAAGAGGATATTACCGATGTCGTATATCAATCTAAAGAATTCAATAAAAAACTCCTCGCTCATCTCACAACTCAGTATCAAAATAATGATGCCACACTTCCTGTATGATATGGAACTAACATGCCAGGATGGTGGCCCGCTCTTCCTCAGAGGAATATCGACTTCAATGCGAATGGATGATATAAGGGAAAAATCTGAGTCGAAGGAAAACGACTCTATCTCATCGATACTATGGAAGCTATAGAGAATGCATGGAATAATGCATCTCGAAATCCAGTAGAACTTTTCTCAGATATGATGATCGACCTTACAGGATGGGGAGGTGCGGCTACAATACTGACTACAGCAATACTCGGACGTATGGCGTACAACGTAGCAACGGGAGGGTCTATCAAAAAAGCAGGTCCAGTAGAAGCAGTTGGTTGGACTTTCGGACAAATATGGGATGGAGCGAAATGGGTATTTACTGGATCAAGAACTTGAGTTACCGTAGGTTGAAGAGCACTTGTAGCTGGTGGTGCTCGTCAGACTATTGCTCGTACAGTAGCTTGAGGTATAGTGGGATGAGCAGCTCTGGGTACAGTTACTGGGGGTCCTATAGGTACGGCAGTATGAGCTGTTGCATGATGAATATGAGGGTATCGTATGCGTTGATGAGAAACCGTAAAACCTCAGGACCTCAAAGACTCTCCAGCGTATACCTTAGAAGAATGGGCAAAAGAGCGTGCTCGACTCGAAGAGACAACCCGTCGTATGATCTATATGGATAGTGGGAAAAATCCTCGACACAATCCCAATGCAACACCGGCAGAAATCTTTCAGGCAGTAGAAAATACTCCAGCACTCAAAGCAGCCTTCGATGCTCGTATGGTAAAACTCGGAGAACTTGGCAATACTCTGGTATGACAAGAGAAGTATCTCTCAAAAGATGCATTCGATAAAGAAGCATGAAAGATCGTAGCTGGTGACATAGTGAAACCGACCGTCGCCAATAAAGTGAAAAGGAGCATCCCATTTAGTGCTGAAAAAAAAGAATATCAGGAAACTCAATCTGCTCTCAAAAAAGTAAAAGGAGAGGTAGATACCATGCGGGCTCGCCTTCAAGCAAAAGCAACTATTGATGATGTAGCGGTACCAGAAGTGCTAAAAAAACAGCTTGAATCATTTCAAACCGCATATAATGCTGCTTTTGAAGCTGATAAAAGTCTCGATAAATCACGAAATAATATAAACAGAACTGCTGATCGTATCAATGCGATTAATGAGGTAGTCGCACATTTCGAAGAAATTAAAGCTCTACAGGATAAGATTAATGATCTAGTAACTGGAATTAATAAACAGATGGCTGACATAAAAGAGCGAATAGCAACTCAGCGTCCTGCTGCACATACTGAGACTGAAGTTGACAGACGTGCTCGAGAGATACAAGGGGCTGAAGCTGAGATCAGTGTTGCAAAAGAAGCACTTGAACAAGCTCGAAAAGATCAAGAAAAACTAGAAAATGAAATAAGGGAAGCTAAGAAAGAATCCGTTGCAGCCCAAGAGCGTATCAATGAAAGAGAGGGGGAATTAAAAAAGAATATCAAAACTAGTAGTGAGGGACAATCAGCAGCAAATGCCGATGAGGTCTCCAAGAGAGCAGAGTGGCAGACTGAACTTGATGATCGTACAGATGAACTCAAGAAACGGGATGATGCAAAAAAAACTGCCCAGGATAAAGTCGATGATCTTGAGCTAAAAAAACCAGATGCTGCTACAAAAATATCTGATGCTCTGAGTGAATACCAAACTAAAGTGGGCGATAAAAGAACAATCCTTGGTCGGGTAGGATGAGTAGATGCAAAATCACTTACGAATACTGATACTGTAGAACTCGAAGCACTTAAATCACAAAAAGTTGAATTGGAAGGGAAAATAAATATAGAAAAGCAGGCAATAGATGCTATCGCGATGAAACCAGAAAATAAAGGATTTCCTCGCTCTACTGGTGGCACCTTGGCACTTGCAAATGCTGAGCTCGGTCGACTCGATGCCCTTATCGCACCAGGAGGACTGCTTGACGCAACGAAGACTACAGCAAAAGTAGCACGAGATACAGCATTCACTCAACTCAATACTACCATCGTAACACTCAATACTGAATCAGCTCGTCTCGGTGCTGGACTCGAAATTCGCGTTCCACATATCGCAGAGATGGTAAAAGGATCGGGATTCTCTGATGATCTTTCCACAAGAGCCGACGGAACAACTGGAGATAAAGCAGCAGATCATAAACTCAAGTGAACTCGTCCAGCGTCAGTAAAAACTGTCATGACAGGAGGTCGAATAGGTCCGTAAAGAAATTAACTAAATACAAATATGAATTCTGAATCTCCTGAACATTCACGAGATATTCCCGCTTATCCAAGTGAGAAAATATTTACCCTGCAGGAAATTAAAGAGGCTGCATACGGCTCCATCCTGGATAGAGTAATCTCTTTAGAGAAAAGAAAAACGGAGGAAAATATACCCCCAGAAGTATATAAAACTGAACTTCTGAAAGCATATATGTATGGATTTTTTGGTGTGCTTATTTCCGAAAACCCTCGCTCTCTCGGTCTTCCTGAAAAAATACTTTTACCAGAATGAGAAAAATACTGGAGAGATATCCCACTAGAAAAATCATGAAGAAAGATAAGTATAGAATCTATAGCTCTTGGGGAGACTCGACTTCTCATGAATGGTCAAGCTCTCGCTAGTCTTAAAAAATATTGGGAGACTCTACAAACTATCAAGCTCTTCGTAGAAAAAGAAATCGGTGATATAGCAAAAGTGAAGAGGATACAACTGCTCCAGGATGATAATGAACCGTTTAGAATGTCGCTCACATGAGATAAGAATGATAGAGCAGCAAAATATGGAAAAAGAACAACCAATATACTAAAAATCGACTATTCTGACGGTTCTGAAAAACTCATCAATCTCCTCGATCAGTATAGAGTACTGACGTCACCTAAGACCGAAAGGGAACGAACAACTCTTGCGAAAATCCAAGAAGAAAGAAAAAATCTCAGAGAAAGCATGAATAGAGAGCCTCTTTTTTGAGGATCACTGAGTTATGAATATGCTCTTCTTGCTGGATCTGGAATTGTTGGATCAGTTTTGGGAGGAGTATACATAGTAAAAAGTATCCGATATCGTAATACTGAAGGGAAACTCGTAGATATAATACCAAAAATTTCTATACAGTGAACCAAAGAGAAAATCATATGAGCAATATCGAAGGAGATGGAAAGTTGGGGAATGGTGTATAATACAAAGAATTTTTCATGGGAGAATATCTTCGATACATCTTTGAAGCGTGTACTAGCCTGACTTCCTGAGATGTCAGTATCCGAAATGAATGCTCGAACTGGACTCAGTATTAGTCCATCCAGATGGGATACTATCAGAAAGAATCCTGAACAATTTCTTTCAAAAACTTCAGTCAGTGACCTTATGAAGAAGTGAATGAAAGGACTAATGAAGCATGGAATATTATTCCCACTCGATGTGCTTCTGGCATCAGAGGTAGCTACATATTCCAACTCTGCGACTATCTTCTCAGCATCTAGTGATCTCGCCGCTTTTTATCTCGGACAAAAAAGTATCGATATTGTAGGTAAATTGGTTCCAGGGTGAGCATGAAAAGCTCTAAAACTTCTGCGATTTCCTGCAGGAATAGCAGCAACAATGTATTCCAATCAACTCTGGAAAGAAGCACTAGAAGGAAATAAGAAAAAGTGGCAATATCTTTTCCAGGATTGACTATGATCGGTTTATACTGACTGACAGAGTATTTCTTGAAATATACTCTGAGGAGGATTCGTGAACTTCGCTCTTGATATGCTCCAAAAAAATAAAAAAACATGAGAGCAACTTCATGATATAGGAACAATGGCTTGAGTCTTTTGAGGTTTTGGAAATGAACTTGATATTCCTGAAGTGAACTTTTTCCAGCATAAAATCGATCTTGCTACCGACCCTGGGGATTGGCTGCGTGGTCAACCAGGTCGAACGATAGATGACTGGAATAATCAAATAGAGAATCATCTCCCTCATAATACGCTTCAAATAATACGCTCACTCGTGGAGAGAATGAAAAATGGAAAATATCCATTTACTACTGCGAAATTAAGTGAGTTAAAAATAAGTAAAGAGGATTTGCTCTTACAAACACTTAATACCCTTCTTTCTGGTGGAAACGATCCATCAAAGTGACCAATCGATGTGAAGGGGAATATCCTTCTTGCAGTGGAAAAAGAATTAAAAGAATGATGGAAATGAGGCTCAAGCATGAATAAAGTATCGGAAGTAGTTTATACGCAAGTTCCAAAATTAAAGATCGATCCATTTTTTATGGAACACTACTACCCGAGACAGGTACTCTTTCATCAAACTCATATTGCAAATATGATATGAGAACTGGAAAAGGCTACTTCTTTAGTCGATTGAAAGTCTGAAAGAATTTTATCCCAAAAAGAATTGCAATATATTCGATCAATCCAAGATAGAATGGAAAGAAATCTCCCTATTGCAGATGAAGGGAAATGGATCAAAAGCGAAGTACTATGAGCGAGTTCGAATAAATTTGTCCCATCAGAAACAAATATATTATTCCAAGGAATTCTCGATAACAAAAAACCTATAAAGGCCGTACTCGATATGAACCCAAAATCTAAATCAACTGATACCTCTGTTGGAGAATATTTTGCATATATGTTGAATTTTATATTGGAGCAAAAAAGAAGAAAAGAATTTTTTGCACAAGTACAAAATGGAAATAGATCTTGAGTTAAATGGTCACTATAAAAGTTTATAAAATTGCCTTTCCTATAAATATATGCTATCATAAAATAGATAAGGATTTCCTTGCTTATTTACAAAACATATTATAATACTTATAAATAATTTCTCAATATGGCTGATAAAACAGAAATTCAAAGACTTGATACTCCAGAGCAGTTCGAGAAGGAAACAGGACTCAAGACAACACCAGAAGTCTGGCGACCGATCAATACTACTTTCGCAAAACTCGCGGAACTCAAGGATCAACTAGCATCTCTTCCTCAAGCAGAAAAAGATGCTCGAACTCGAGCATTTATAGAGGCAAATAAAGCTGAATGAGTCACTACGAAGACAACACCCGCTCTAACTGCTGGAGTTACTTGATGAGTAGTAGCTGCGATAGATAAGTGAGTAGAAAAAAATGGATTTTTGAAAGATATGTGGTGAAGCATGAAAGAGTGAATCCAGTGATGGTTCGATGAAAATCTCAAAGATCTCATGACCCCACCTGGGAAAGATGCAGATATGTGAGACAAATTCATATTTCAATTGAAGAAATTCTTTTTCCCACTTTTCGCACCACTCTTCGGTATAGATCTCAAAAAATACGGGTTTAAGTCTGGATCTCAGATTGCAAGTGAAGCAGAACAAAAAAATGCTCCAAGTGCAGTCATTAAGAGTATAGATCAGAATGCCAAGTCTGGAAAAACGACACTTGTATCGAAGCTTCTCGTGAGATTCTCTCCAGCATATCAGAAAGATGAGGATCTCTATACGAAAAAAGGGTGACAAAATGCCTCCGCAATCATCGCGAGTGATGTTTTCCAGCGAAAGACTTTTGCCGAGCTCGAACAAATACGGAAGACTAACCCTAATGTGAACTATTCAAGCACTCTCGAGAAACTTCTCCCTGTGACAAATGTAAAAGATAGCAAAGAGACATGGTATGCTCTCGATGTGCTCATCTCGAGTGAATCAAGGATCTCTGCATTTACGAAAAATCCAAATTGGAAATCTCTCCCTCTTACAGAACTCATTCCTACACTCCATGGTGAGATGAGTATCATGCAGGGATTTGAGTCTATCCGGACCAGAGAAGATCTCGAGAAATTTTTTCAGACAGATATATTTGAGTGAGGAAAGCTATCAGAAAATACGAGTTCTCGAATAGAACATCTCAGAACTCAATATGCGGGACTCACCCCTGTTTTGATCACTCATATTCTCGGAAATACACCAGCGAGTTATGAA
The DNA here is from genome assembly GCA_043756665.1 of Candidatus Altimarinota bacterium. GTDB lineage: Bacteria > Patescibacteriota > Gracilibacteria > BD1-5 > UBA2023 > STC-74. The sequence continues at coordinate 11,763 of JAYUQR010000028.1, forward strand.
TGAGTAGGCCTTGATGATGTAACCTATGCAAGTGAGAAAGAGTTTCTCGGGAAACTTAAGTGATACAAAGATGGTCTCCTATCGAATATGAAGACTACACCAGCTATGAATCTCGGCATGGATGTTTCGAGTATGATCCAGGATCTCCGTCCACATGAAGCTCTGAAATTCTTCGTACTTACCGGTGGAAAAACTGATTATAGCCAATTCTCAATATTTGAGAAAGTACTTTTTTATAAAGCTGTAATAAATACTCTCGGAAATGATAATCTCAGAGATACCAATAGTAGAAGCTATCAGTACATGACAGCACTCCTAGAGGGTATAGCAAATGAATCGAGTAATATCCCTCCTGAAGTAAAGAGCTTCCTCTGAACTACTCTTATAAATGTCGCGAAGAAAATGGCTCAGGAAGCGGGAGATGCTATATCCTGATGATTTCTCGGACTCTCTCTCGAGAATCAGCTGAAAGTAGCAGCTGTTGTAGCTGTTCTTGCTATCGCAATCCCTCATGTACGAGTCGCTGTAGTCGGAACGAAAGCTCTCATTATTGGTCTAGCGGTTGGTATCGGGGGCATGACCCTCGCCCAAGCTATGTCAGCATCTGATAGCGATATCCTCACAAAAATCAAAGGCAAATAGAATGCTTTCTTCATTTACGTTCGAAATGACAAGCCTAAGAACAACAAAACAATATCCATCCTCCAGAAAATAATCATCTAATAAGGGTAAATAGAAAAAATAGTGTGCTACTTTTGGTTCCTGAGAGAGATCCAAAGTGAAGTGAAAGCATATAATCTTGAATGTGAAAGTCCTTTTTGTTCCTTGATTCATTCTTCTGCAAATACTCAGAAATTTAAGAGTTTAGGAGGGATTATACCTTCAACCCCTCATACCACTCCCGTTTTTCACTGGACCAGTTCGCATAGGGATGTTTCGAAAACGAATTATTCGTGATTTTTTTATTCTTCGTCACCTCCTGTCCGAGTCTCCTATAGAGATACTGGAACTTCAGAGCATAGATATAGCGCTCAGCAGCATGCTCGTAGAGTTTCGATGGATCCTCTGGGTATCTGGCTATCGAGAAGAATCGCGGAGTGATACGTATTATCGGAGATTTACAGCCCTTTTTCTTCTATTATTCTCTTTTGACAGAAATTAAAACTTATATATACTCTTCTTTAGCTTAGTTATAACTTTTCTAAAATAAAATATAGAAAAATATTTGATTCCACGGAATCAATCCTCCACTCTCGACACCTGAGTTTTATCATCTGACCTCGTCAAGTAGGTAAGACGACATTTCTCAGAAAAATGTATGATGCTCTTCCCGCGAATAATAAAACATGGCTCAATTTAGAGAATTTTGAGTACCATACATTTTTTCGGGACTTTTCATCTATGACGAGTTTTCTCCATTCACAATACGATGGTCAGAATATACTCTATCTCTTCCTCGATGAGTTTCAGAAAGTGAAACATATCGATAGTATTCTCAAGCTCATATATGATGAGCTCCCGTGGGTCAAGGTAATCGCGAGTGGGTCCAATAGTATCGAGATCAACAAAAATATCCATGAATCATTCGCTGGACGAAAACGAGTCTATACGATGTATCCACTGGATTTTGATGAGTTTCTCCTCTGGAGAGGTGAGATCAGCGATATCAGGGAGGTTTCGAGATACTACAATAACCCTCTCAATCAGAATAAAATATCTGCATACTTATTGGAATTTATGATATGGGGCGGGTATCCAGAGATTGTACTTACCCAAACGATATCTGAGAAACAAAAAGTTCTCGAGGGGATATTTGACTACTGGTTTAATAGAGATATTGTCCTCTACACTGATCGGCTCCCAGAGTTCAAGGAGCTCCTCAAACAACTTGCATTTCGTATAGGAAATACTCTTTCTTATGCCGAACTCGGAACGCTCTCACATCTCACAGGTCCCACGATCAAGAGATTTGTCTCGATACTTGAGGAGATATATATCTGTTTCCAGATTGTACCTTTTTTTCATAATAAGCTCAAGGAGCTCTCTCGTGCACCCAAACTCTACTTCTATGATCCTGGTTGTCGAAATGTTTTTATTCGACGTTTTGATTTTTCCCCGAGTGAACTCGGGATCTTATTCGAAAATTTTATATATACAGAACTGATCAAAAGAGGGAAAAATGTGAATGATCTCAAATTCTGGCGTACCAAAAATGAACAATACGAGGTAGATATTATCATAGAACATGAATGAAGAGCAATCGAATGCAAATACCGAAATACTATGAAGCCTGATGATACTCGGTGAATTCGAGCACTGAAAAAAGAAAATCCAGAATTTCATGAAGAATACGCATATATTCATACTTTCTGGAAATTATGGGAATAGTGGGAGAAAATGAGAAAGATTTTACACTCTGATATTGCAAATATCACTATTCATAATAGAGTTCTTCTCTTGTAGAGTGAACGTAGATGTATCACTATACTCTATCATTCTGGGCGAAATCCTCGAATCTAGTCAGGAAATAGATTTCTGCACACCCCAGAGTGACTTTCTTATCGACTTCACCAGATTTTGTCTGTCTTCATCTCTTTCGAGTCGTCTTTTCTGGTTCTCGTGATGATGGGGAGGAGTGGGGAGGCATGTATCTCTAAAATTCTATCGATGTACTACTGTTGTTCTTCCACGGCTTGCATATTTCCTGCTAAGCTTATTCTCTTGCACTTCAGGTCATCTCTCTCTGGTCACAGCTTCAAATCTCTCCGTTATCTGAGTTAATGATGTATTATCGCTGTCGCTGATTGATGTATAGAGTTTTAGGAGTCGAAGTTGTATGATTAATAGCTCCAAATTAGTCTGATTCCTTCAGGGGATTCTATATAAACCTTGCTCTATCTCATTGATCGCGATTTTTACTCATAGATTTTTTTCGGGATAAGAGTAAAGAGCCCTCTGCAAAATTCCCCTAGTAAAATTCTATAAAAATTCATACTTTTCCCTTTACTGATGCGGATAGATAGATATAATGTGTCAACATTGTATCTATCTTCTTTTCGTATTTCTGTATGTCTCAAATCAACGAACTCTCACTTCTGGGGTCTCTGCAAAATTAAAGAATTGAGTGGAAGCAAGAAATTATCTCTATTATAGTGTTGGATTGCTTCGCCCCCCAGGGGGAT
>JAYUQR010000029.1:0-5135 GCA_043756665.1 Candidatus Altimarinota bacterium
TTTCTCTCAAAGCAAAACACCCAGATAACTTTTTTACGAAGTACCATGAACTGCGAACATCACTTGCTTAGGAGGGTCTAGTGAGCAGTTACAAAAAATAAAATTGACAAAATATTTTTTTTACCTAGAGTTTCTTGAAACTAAGTAAAAATCTATGAACACACCACCATTTAACTGATGACCGGTCCCTGAAATGGGAATTCCAGATGCTATTTCACAAGCATTGAATGACATCATTGCAGAACATTTTTGAGCAAAGTTAGCTCAATTAAATGCTAATGTTGCTGACTTAATGACTATATTTGATATCGATACAAGTATGGAAGATTGATTTTCTTATGGTAGTCTTGAATTTACTAGTGCTCAGGCAGACTTTATTAGAACTTCTCTTCTAAATAAAGATTTATTTTTCATATCTTTTAATGGTGGAGATGCTACTGAGATACGGTCAAGGTTGTCTGAGCGTGTTAGAGGTCAAACAATACAAGGTGGTGTTGAGTGAATTAATATAGAAGAACAAATTAGATTATACATGACGAGAAACAATTTTCCAGTTATCGAAGGTCAATTTATTGGGGTTGATGCCAAACCATTTCTTAATCAGTGTAGAGGCATAGTTGAGATAGGTTTTAGACAACTTATTCGACATACAATCGGACAACACTTGATCTACCTTAGAGGGAAGGCCCAAGAAATACAGAGAAAGTCAGTATTGGCCATAGCATCACCTGATGCTGATCTGCAAAAAAAAACTGTACTCGAGACCAGTCTCACCCGATGAAGACATCCTTGTATTATAGTAAATAAAGATAATAGTCTAGAATTATCACTTAATTTGTTTTCTGCACCTTTGGGTTGTTTTAATACAAACTGATGACTAATAGTTCCAGTAGAACAGGCTGATGTTGCTATTGATGAGAATGCATATTGAGAATCTCTTTTTCGACCAGATAGCCAAGTATTTCCTTTTATTGAACACGGAAATATATTATCATTCCACAGATTATTTTTTGGAGATTCTCCATTTGAGGTAACTGAATGATTAACTCATTGGTGAAATCTTGATACTGATCATGGTAGATTTCTTTCATTTTTTCTTGATCCACGAAAAGATATCGTATGACTTTTTGATCAATGTATAAAGTTAATATGCGATGATCCAGAAGTATGACTTGAACTTATATCAGATGATCGAAGTGATCCCAATACTCATTCAAGCGGACTTCCTGGTATTATACAATTCCGGGTAAGGTCTCCTGAAGAAATAGATGAAATGTATCAGTCTGAAGCCGTTGCAGCTCCTCAAGATATAGGAAGAGCCGTGAGAGTTCCAGGTTGAGTTCCTGCTTGATCTTGAGGAATTACTGGTTTAGTGAGAAGGCTTGTTGGCGCTACTATTAGATAAGTAGCTTTCCAGTATCAACCTCGCAGCTTCCGTATCGATATCTCCCTCAATACCTGCCTCTCTGAAGCTGAGATCAGCCTCACTCGAGGTCAGGCGCTCATCCTGGAAATAGACAGGGAGTCAGAATCTTTTCTCGAGTATCTGTGCGAATGACTGGACCCTCTGTCCGTGTTTCGACATCGTCCCGTCGATATTATACGGCATACCGATCACGATATCGGTGATATGTTTCTCTGAGATGATCTTCTCGATCGTCTCTTCGAGATCCCTTGTCGCGACTGTCCCATATCCGAAGGCAAAAGACCCAACCGAATAGGCGAGTCAACATTTGCGAGTTCAGTAGTCGATGGAGAGGAAAGTGTGAACTATAAACGATAAATTATAAACTATACGATTGCATGGAAATTCCAGAATTCATCTCATCGAGAAAGATTATCAAAGATTGAAGAATTATTCGTCCATACATTGTGTTCGGTTGAATGGTACATGCTATTATAGTAGATTCACCTAAATATAAGAAGAGAAGCGTATGAACGAGTCTACATTATCCCCTGAAGACTTTTCAGCGTTTCCCAAATGCATAAAGATTACTCTTCGATCTTCACAGTTACGAATACCTTCGCGAGAGTATCTCGAGTGATGTGGAGGTACACCATATGAGAGCCTCCAGTTTTTATATGCGTGCGGTTCGGGAGTTTTATATCTTTTTTCTCGAAATCGACGCCATATTTTGCCTTCAGACGAGTTCCGATCTCGTGTTCATTGAGTCCACCGAAGACCTTATTTCCCTTGCCTTTGAGGGTGAATTCGAGTGTCTGACCTTCGAGCTGTTTCTGGATATCGAATGCCTGGAGGAGTCGCATGCGTGCCTGATCGGCGGATCGTTTTTTCTCTGCATCGATCTGCTTCATACGTTCTGGAGTGACCTCTTTCGCGAGTCATTTCGGGATGAGGTAGTTGCGAGCCTGAGACGTCGAGACTTCGACCATCTCTCCATGTCGACCGAGATTCGCGATATCGATGAGGAGCTCGACGGTGAGTTTTGCTGGAGGCATATATCGAGAGGGTTTAGGATAGCTCAAATATATGGAAAATGTGATTCTCTGCAAGAGATTATACCCTATCCTTACTACATTGTAGATAAAATTGACGTTTTAAATCTTGCACACTTGATCCGAATTCAAAGATTTCCCAAAGATGCTTCATATACAATCACCGAATTGCAGTTTTATACAAAATGCTACCTGATTCATGGCTCAATGCCCGAGCTTCTTCACCTTGTTTATTATAGAGATCTCTCCATCTTTCCAGTTCAGTGCTGGATAATTTTCATCTAATGTTATCATTCCAATAGAGAATTTCATTTACGAGTGCTTCATCTGAATATTTGGAATAGTGCCGAATTACCTCTTTTTTCCAATCATCTTTATCGGGAGTAGCTCATTGTAAGATCTTACTACAAGCTAACTGAACAGGTTTCGGTGAGCATCCACTCAAGGCTCATGATACTAATAAAGAACAAGCCGTAGCTAATAAAATATTCATAAAATATATCTTATATTTGTCATCATAAGTATTTTGACCCTGAAGTCAAATTCTGCTATACTTTTCGTCAGTTCCAGTACGTTCCTTGACATCTCGTATTTCCCTGTCTATCCTGTTCTTTTGCGATGAGCAAAGGATGTGAGAACGAAAGTTTTGACTTTTACCATTTTTCACTATAATCCGCTCGCTCGGTTACCTAATTTTCAGCAGTTCCACCTATCGCTATTTGCTATTCCTATCGCTCACCTTGGGGTATCGCCAAGCGGTAAGGCAGCGGACTTTGACTCCGCCATCCCTAGGTTCGAATCCTAGTACCCCAACCATTCAATAATTCAAAATTATAGATTCAAAATTATAGATTCAGGTGAAAGGAAAAATGAAACAGCTTTGTCAAGACAATTCATTCGACAAAGAGAACACCTTGCATATAATTTTGCGCATTCGAGAAAAGGAGATAATTCCTTGTATCCTCTTCTCGGATTCGAAAATCAATCCGTATTTATCTCGCTTTGTTATAAGGTTAAGTATTCCACTGGAATCCCTTATATGAGCATAACTCTATTTATCATGATAGCTATCGTAGAAATCGGCGGGAAACAACATACCGTCGAAAAAGGTCAGACATTCGACGTCGATAACCAGAACCTCGAAGTTGGTTCGACATTCGATCTCCCGGCTATGCTCCTCGCTGATGCAGAAGGAAAGTCGGTCCAGATAGGTACTCCTACAGTCGTAGGATCAAAAGTAACATTTACCGTTGTAGACAATTTTAAAGATGAAAAAATCCGTGTATTCAAAATAATTCCAAAGAAACGTCACACTCGAACACATGGTTTCCGTGCACATCGAACTCTTCTCAGAGTCGAATCTATCGCATAATGTGACCTGGTGAGAGCGAGGAGATTTCCCCGACTCGATCCACTCACTTTTATTCCTAAAAGAATGTAATGTCTCCATATCTGAATCTCCGCGCCCGACTCGAGCGAGCGAATCGGAATAACCATAAGGCGTATTCCGCATGGGAAACGTTCCGAAAGTTCAAATGGTTCACCCTCGCACTGACTATACTCATGCCGATCTACCCATCCTTATCGGTGCTCGGTTCTGATTATAGTGCTGCTACTGATTATGATGAGTCTACGATTATCACAGCATATAATGATGATGAAGCTCCTTCTGCCTATATCGCAGAGAACGGCTTCGTGAGTACTGACTTCGATGTCACGACTCCGATCGCTCGTCCTGTAGAAGTAAAAGATCCAGAAGTCCCTACTGATATGCCGAAGAAGTCAAAAAATTCAGATAAGTATACTGTTCTATCAGGAGATACTATTGCCAAAATCGCCCTGAAATATGGAGTCAGTGTCGATACGATTTATTGGGCAAATGATCTCGAAGCATCTGATGTTCTCTCAGTTGGCATGGTGCTCCGTGTCCCTCCAATCTCCTGAGTGGTCTATCGTGTCGCCACAGGAGATACCGTCTCAGAGATCGCGACTCGATATGGGGTCGATGCTGATGATATCGTCCGCGTGAATAATCTTTCGAATGCTGCATCTATCCGAAAGGGTATGGATCTCATGATCCCAGGAGCAGCACCCAAAAAAATCAATATCGCAAAGGTATCGTCAGCTCCGCAGGTACTCACTCCGATCCCTCAGGTCCAACCTACTATGAAGCCTGTTATCGAAGATAGTGAAACAGGACTCAAGAATCGATATGCCGTGAAGTATAATGGACTCTCTCGTGGATTCGCTTGGGGAAACTGTACTTGGTATGTTGCTCAACACAAATCTGTCTCGTGGCGAGGAAACGCGAATCAGTGGATGAGAAATGCGAAATCAGCAGGGGTCAAGACAGGGCAGACTCCTATCCCAGGTGCTATCATCCAGTTCTCAGGTCGTGGATACAATCGTTCCTATGGTCATGTCGGTATCGTTGCAGATGTCACAGATGATGAGATAATCGTTAAGGATATGAATTACCGTTCGATAAATGAGGTAACTATCAGAAAAATATCGAAGAATGACTCCTCAATCGATGGATATATATATGCTGATTAGTCCATTGCTGTCATGTCCAACAACATTGTTTCACATTTCTAGAGAAATGGAATACACTGATTGGTTCTGGAAGAGTGCCGTTAGGCACTCTTTTTGTACCAGATTCTAAAGGGAATTTCTGT
>JAYUQR010000030.1:0-5078 GCA_043756665.1 Candidatus Altimarinota bacterium
CGTCAGGAGAGAATCCTTCTGGTGGGAGCTATCGTGGATCCTCATCGGGAGGCTACAGGTCATATGACCGAGATAACTCGAGTCGTCCTCCTCGAAAGGATGATGGTGGATGATATGCTGGACCGACTCAGAGTGAATAAGCCGAAGAGGATCCTCGTGATCCTCTTTTTTTTGCCTTGTGCGGTCTGACTTCTTCCTTGATTTCGAGGCATATTTTTCTATACTCTTCCTATGTCGAAAAAATTATTTATACGAAAAGTGAAGGGATTATTTCAGAAGGTCCATGATCATCCATGGCATCAAAAGATCTCTGCACTCCCCTTCTGGATGAGAGCTTCACTCGCATGTATCGTGCTCGTACTCGGTATCCTCTGAATCATCCTTCCTATACTTCCAGGATGGATCGCTATCGCATTTGCACTGATCCTTCTCATCGGCATGAGGCAGTCGAAGAGGCTTTCTCTGAAGGCTATCTATTTTTCTCGTATGCACATCCTCTTTTCTCGATTCTATCTCTGGTGGAAAAATAAATAGATCATGCACTTTCTCTCTCCGTTCATCTTGATTGTGATCGTGCCATTTTTCGCCATTTGGTGGATCTTTTTCCGTGAGAAAATCGGATACAGATATCCGAATATGCTCATGAGAAAGCATTCTCATATACCCCTGAGGGTAAAGATTCTTTGGGGAATACGCTCATGTATCATTTTCCTTACCTTCTTTCTCCTTGCCGAGCCGAGTATGGTCTCTGTCGAGAAGGTGGTGGTATCTCCAGGAAAAGATATCGTCCTCATCCTCGATCTGTCGAAATCTATGCTTGCTGATGATATAGTACCCAGTCGACTCGAGGGGGCAAAAGAAGTACTTCTCTCATTTCTCGACCGAGCGAGTATTGATCGTTTTGGACTCATTGTTTTTGCTGGAAAGGCATTCATACTTTCGCCCCTCACGGAGGATCGCAGGGGTGTGTCAGATATTATCCGTCATATCACTCCTGATACCATCCGACAGTACCTCCCCTGAATTTCAGGAACAAACATCGGAGATGCTCTCCTCGCAGCGAAACTCCTCGAGAGTTCCTGATCGAGCACACTCATACTCATCACGGATGGTCGAGCGAATAAGGGAATCGATCCTCTCGTGGCAGCACATTCACTCAGAGATATCGATACGAGAGTCTATACGATCGGTATCGGTGCAGAATCAGGTTCTATTCTTTCATATCGTGATACGACTGGGAATAGGCAGTATTTCTATGATGAGCAGTGAGAAAAAATCAGGGCAGATATCGATCGACCGATGCTCGAGAGGATAGCAGATATTACCTGAGGGAAGTTCTTCTTCGCAAGTGATGCATCTATCTTCGATCATATTTTCGAGTGACTCGCCCAAGAGATCGGTACTCCGATCGAATACAGAGAGGAAAAGAGATATACTTCTCTCGCTCCTGTATTTCTATTTCTTCTCTGATGATTCGCAGTGATCCATGCTCTTCTTCTCTTTCACATGAGGAAATGGTAGTTTTTTCATGAAAACATTTGATTTTTCTCCTTTATTCGCTATATTTCCCCACGTATTCTCTGGATCGATAGCTCAGTTGGTAGAGCAACGCCCTCTTAAGGCGATGGTCGGCGGTTCGAGCCCGCCTCGGTCCACCATGGAATATTCTCCATAAATCCTATTTTTTAGGATTTTTTATTTTTTCTCTGAGTTCTCTGATGATTGTGACTACTTCCTTTCGATCTTCGTGATTGAGGGGAATATTCCTATATTCCGATACCTCGAGTTTCTCGAGAGAGTCCAGAATTCGAGGATCGCTGACATAGGCAGATATATCCCTCGAGGTATGCGCCTGACTCTGCTTCGGGAGATAGAGGATATGAATAGCGTTTCTCAGGAGGAGTGCGGATTCCCGCTCGAAAATCCTGCTCTCGAGAGGCGGTATAGTTTCCAGAATAGACTGATTTTCTGATTGTTTTTTCTTTGTATCACGTCGTGATCTCACGAGATGATAGAGAAAGTAGGATGATAGAGTTATGAGTATTCAAGACAGGAGAGCGTATATCGAAAAACCCCCGATCCATCTGATGGGCTCGACTTGGATGAGGAGATCAGGAGGAATCATAGATTATTGATAGATCCACGGAGCAAGAAATCTGAGAATATAGCTGAAGAGGAAGAGGAGCGTGAGTCCGACGAGGATATTGACTCCCCATTTCTTGAGTGATGATTTTGCCTTGATATCATCTCCTCCAGCCAGTGACCAGGCGATCCCGAGTCCGACGATCCCGAGGACCCCGAGGAGCATGACGATATAGATGACATATCTGATAATCGAAGCAAATGTCGTCTGGAATCCGACGAGTCACTTTTCGACTGTACAAGAGTATTTTCGAGTGGCAGGATTGATACATTGATCTCCATTCATGGCTCAAAATCTTCTTTCCTCTGCTCAATTATTATTCACTATACATTTACAATCACCTCACGGTATCTTCTCTGTGACGATAACAGTCGTGGTTTTTGATTCGGTAGAAGTCTTGGGATCGACGATTGTATCAGGCTCAGTACCCACTGCAAGAGCCGTATGAGCTGATAGAAGGAGTTCGATACAAACTATACAAGTAAGAAATAAGTATTTCATATTTAGAGTGTGAAGTTGATAAGGTCCGTGAGGAAGCTATAGGCCGCGAGGAGGATGAGGGTGGCGATAAAGGTATTCACCACGATGGATTTCCCCTTCTTGGTTCGTTCCTCATCACCTCCAGAAGTGATGTAGTAGTATCCTCCCCAGATGAGAAAAAATATAGCAATCGGTCCAGCGAAGAAGAGTGCGAGTGCGAATGCCTTCCCTGCGATCGTCGAGATATCTCCTGCGAAATCCCCCTTCGCGATAAGCATTCCCCAGAATCGTATAAAGCCCATGAATATGAGTGCGACTGTCCCATAGATGATACGATTTTTTGCCTTTTTCTGTACTTCTTCATTGCCTCCCGAGAGGATCATCTGGAAGAGTCACCACGTGAACATCACGATCGCTATTCCGAATATAAATACCTGGAAAAATCCGATCATATTCGACAGAAATCCATTCAGAATCGTATCATCCCAAAAGAGTCCTCCCATGATCGATGACCATCATCCTGCAGGGTTCCCTGCTATCGTTTCAGTATTTTTCGGTACTGAGAAAAATATCTGATAGGCAACTCCAGGGACATTGAGAAAGAGGAATCCGACGAGTGTATAGATGAGTTGCTTTTTCTGTGTTTTGACTCGTTCTTCATTCTCCGAGAAGACGACCATATAGACACCGATGAGGACGAGATAGATAAGCGCGATTCCCGAAATAAAGAGCTTTGCTATACCGAGGATCTTGAATGAGAGAGAATTCACAGCGCCAATCGGATCTGTTGGTCCACCCCCGACTCATCAGATAGAGACATTTTTTATTTGATCGACTGCTTCGCTCGGGAGTGCCGCTCATACAGATGAGAAAATCCCCATCGTGAGTATGAGGATAAGCAGTATAAGTATGATATTTTTTCGCTTCATGGGGATATAGTATGGGAAATGTGTCACGAATCAAATCTCGATGGAGTAAATTAGACTACTTCGAGCTCTTGTTTGAATCCATAGATAACCTGGGTGATATGTGCGCGTTCCTCATCCATCACGATGATCTGTTTTTTCAGATCTTCTTCCTCGAGTTCGAGAGCATGGATACGTGTCTCATACTCTGTCTTGAGTTCTGCGATCCTCGTCTGATATGATGCGATTTGTTTTCTCTTCTCATCCTTGAGTCTTTCTTCTTCCAGACTGAGTTCCTCGAGTTCTCCGATAAATCCATTCAGTTTTCACTGCAATCTCGGTGAACGAGTCATACGAGCGAGCTCTTTCCCGATGACATTCATTGGGTGACTTTCGAGCGATATCTCTCATTTTTCTTCTGTATTTTTCTCCTCGGATACTCTCTCATCGGTCGGGAGCATAGCTGTATTTCCAGTTGTATTATCACTCACAGGATCAACCGATATGATCGAACCCGTATCTGCCAGAGACAAGAGAGTGACGGCTTCGAATACAACCGGAGGAGTCACTGTATCCATGAGAGAAAAGAGTCAATCAGTCGATGTTGTATCAGTGACGGGAGTAGGAGCAGGCATATCTGTTGTAGGATTAATAGTATTTATAACAGGAGTTTCTGGAGACTTTTCGAATCCTGACATGAGATTCATGAGTGGACTCTCCGTCGATGATACTGAAGATGTAGAGAGCTCTGTGATGGGAGTTATATCGAGTATTCATGAGTCTGGAGTGTTTATCGTCGTTCCAGGTGATGATAGTGGTGTCATGAGAGAGGTCATATCTCAGGGGGTATTTTCAGGCATAGTGTTCACGGTTGGAATATTTGACATCGGATCTATCGAAATACTTCATGATTGCACAGGAACCTCACTGACGATAAATGCAGGTTGATCGGAAAGAGTTATCACTGGGTTAGCAAGGCTGATCGTGGGATCTCACTGAGTCGAGGGAGTATCTCAATTCGTTCCAAGAGGATCTGAGAATCCGAGGTCCCCACCGATGTCGAAACTGACCTCGCCCGCAGGAGATGATCCAGAGTTTCCTATCTGATCCATATTTCCTATCATAGTTACTCAGTTACCTACTCAAGATCATCCAGACAGAGAAACACTACCTGATCCCATCAGGGAAACTGGAGGAGTAGGAGGATTTCCTCCACCTCATGCTCCACTCGATCCTCATGTGGATCCACTGGATCCTCCCCCGCCACCTCCACCTGGAGATCCAGGAGAGCTCGGTGCAGCGTTTAGGGCAGTTTCACTCCCGATAGGATCACCTATATTGATGGCCATAGGAGTATTTTGATCGAGAAAGAGATTATCGAAAAGTCACATAGAATAAAATTAATAACAAAATAAGTCTAGCATATTCCAAAAAAAATTGCAAAAAAATGAAATCTATTTTTCTTATAGTACGAAATCGATATACTCTTATTAGATTATTAGATTATTAGATTATTAGATTATTAGATTATTAGATTATTAGATTATTAG
>JAYUQR010000031.1:0-5074 GCA_043756665.1 Candidatus Altimarinota bacterium
TCATGAATATATTTCACTGATGCAAGTGATAGTATTGTGATCAAGACGAGACTGGATATAGAGTCGTACTCTGTATTCTATGAGTCACTCTTGATCTGCGATCTGACGAGAACTGTATCCTTCTCGTATATAGTTCTCGAATATATTTGTAGTACGAGGCAGATATTCGTATTTTCTCTTTTTTCGGGCAACGAAACAGAAAAGGCATTTTTTGCACTTCAATTTTAGACTTCAGCTCTGATTTTTTCCATTTTTCTTCAACTCAAAAGAGTCACATTTAGGGCATTTTTTTTGTCATAATATTCGAGGATAATAAATAATGAACTTCTATCCTATTCCTTTGGCTTCACAGAGCAAAAAATAGTGTGCAAACAGCACACTATTTTTTCTATTTACCCTTTTTTTTTGTATTTATCCAGAAATATTTATACTCAACTACATGCACTGACGTTGACCAGAATTTTCGAAACATCCACGTATCCGATGAAGAAATCGTGACTGAGGTCAATTTAAGAACTACTCTGGTGATTATATGACTCGAATAAGAAGAGATGACCGACGAACTCTAACATGGGAATATGGCTGAAGGACAAGAGTGGGTGAACTTCTCACATCTGTACAATACACATATACAACCTTACTTGCTCGATTATAATTTTCTCCTATGAACCTCACTTCCCTCCTCGCACAGTCTGATCGGACACTCCTCTACTTCTACCCGAGACAATACTCCTGGCTGCACGATGGAAGCACAGGACTTCACGAGACTCAAATGAGACTTCGCTGGTCTCGGCATCCAGATCATCGGTGTCTCGAAGGACAGTGAAGCATCTCATGATAAATTCACGACGAGCTGTTCCCTCTCCATCGAGCTCACATCAGATACAACGGGCAAACTCCACGAACAGTTCGGAGTAATAGGAGAGAAGAAGAATTATGGCAAGGTCTACATCGGGGTCATCCGCTCGACCTTCCTCCTCGATAGCTCATGAAAAATCCTCCGAGAATGGAGGAATGTGAAGGCAACGGGACATGCAGAGAAGGTACTCGGGGAAGTAACAATATTTTAGTTCAATTTCTCAAGATCTTTGCGTGGTGCTCAAGATACATGAGCATAATTCAAATTGATCGTCATCTGATATGCTAGAGTATGAAATATTTGATCAATAAGCCACTCTGCTTCAATGTCTCCCTCTTCTAGACCTGGAAAATCTTTGAGTACGATTTTATCATTACTTTTGACTGTAAATTCTGGGTAAATTTCTCGAAGAAGTTGACAAAATGATATGGAAAAATCACTCATAGCAAGAAGTATATCTCGAGCTCCATCAGTTGTGAAGATAGCCTGAATCAGTCACTGAAATTGACTCAATGTGACTTCTCTTGATTGAACAGCTTTGAGAAAATCAAGAATTTTGGTATTATGCCGAATACTTGCTAGTCTTTCTTGTCTTGAAACTTTTGGTACTTGGTTCAAGTATTGTGCAAGAGGAGGCATATCTTTCAGAAGTTTCCTGACCATTTTATGAGTATTTGGCCGTATGAGAGCTGCAGTGATTCTCTCAACTGTTCAAAAATAGGTATCTTGTACTTCTTTCGGGAAAAGTTCTGGTTTAGCCACAAATAATTCATATGTACTTGATGCACCAGACTCTCGAAATGCTGCTAACTGTTGGTCATTCCATACAATCAAAGTATCTAAAGTAGACATATTTTTTAAGTAAAAGAAATAGAAATATACGTTGGATAATACTCTCTCTCTCTGGTATTTGTCAATTTTATTTCTTATGTTTTCATAATTTTCTAGAAAATCAGTGGAGAAAGTAGGGAAAATGACTATAATCAAGCAATTATCTTCGAAATAGAACAGGTTTTCTCATTGTTCTATCGCATTTCAACAATCCGAAATGAAAGATTCCTTTCCTTATCTTAATTATACCCTATGCCCCTCTTCACCCTCAACTCTCCCTACTCTCCTGCTGGTGACCAGTGACCTGCGATCGAGAAGCTCGTCGCCTCCATCCGTGCGGGGAATGATTTCCAGACACTCCTCGGAGTGACTGGTTCTGGAAAGACCTTCACGATGGCGAATATCATCTCGGAGCTCCAGCGTCCCGCCCTCATCATGGCACACAATAAAACCCTCGCCGCCCAACTCGCCCAGGAATTCAAGGAGTTTTTTCCTGAAAATGCTGTTCACTACTTCGTCTCGTACTATGACTATTACCAGCCTGAGGCCTATGTCGTGAAGAGTGGAGCCTATATCGAGAAAGAAGCTACGATCAATGAAGAAATCGACAGGCTTCGTCATGCGGCGACTGAATCACTCCTGACACGAAAGGATGTTATCATCGTCGCATCCGTCTCGTGTATCTATGGTATCGGGGAAGTCGCACAGTATGAAGCACAGTGTCTGCGGTTCGAACGAGAAAAGGAATATATCATCGAGAATCTCATCCGTGAACTCGTCATGGTCCAGTTCACGAGATCGACGGCTGATTGGAAGCCTGGGATGTTCCTCGTGAAGGGCGATACCCTCGAGATCTGGCCATCATCGAGCGAGTCGATAATCAGACTCGAATTTTTCGGTGATACCCTCGATCGCATCACGCGCATCGAGCACCTCACGAACCACCTCATCGAAGAACTCGACGAGATCACGATCTTCCCAGCGAAACATTTTGTCACCGAGAAAGGGATCATCGAATCCGTCCTCCCGAAGATAGAGCACGAGATGGAGGAACAAGTGGCACTTTTCCAGAGTCAATGAAAACTCGTCGAGGCTGAACGGATCAAGATGCGTGTCGAATATGATATGGAGATGCTGAAGGAAGTCGGCTATGTGAATGGGGTCGAGAATTATTCGATGTACCTCGGAAATCGCAATCCAGGGGAACCTCCAGCGACGCTCATGGAGTTTTTTCCAGAAGGATTCCTCACCTTCATCGATGAGTCTCATATCACGATCCCTCAGGTCGGTGGGATGTATGCAGGCGATCGTGCACGCAAAGAAAATCTCGTAAATTATGGGTTCAGGCTCCCCTCGGCGATGGAGAATCGTCCACTCAAGTTCGATGAGTTCGAGCAAAAAATCGGGCAAACAGTCTTCGTCTCCGCAACTCCCTCGAAGTATGAGGCAGCCCATGAGAAAGTCGTCGCCGAGCAAGTGATCCGACCGACTGGACTCCTCGATCCTGAGATCGCCATCGAAGACATGGAGTATATGGTCGATAGCCTCATGCGCAATATCATGGCAGCAATCTCCCGAGGTGAGAGATCTCTCATCACGACGATCACGAAAAAATCCTCAGAAGATCTCGCACAGTACCTCGCTGAGAATGGACTGAAGGTCAGATACCTCCACTCCGAGATCGAGACGATCGAACGACTCGAAATCCTCCGTGAATACCGACTCGGGAATATCGATGTGATCGTGGGAGTGAATCTCCTCAGAGAAGGACTCGATCTCCCTGAGACATCATTCATCGCGATCCTCGATGCGGAAAAAATCGGATTCCTCAGATCGAAGACTTCCCTCCTCCAGATTATCGGTCGTGCCGCCCGAAATGTGAATGGACACGTGATCATGTATGTGCACGCATCGAAAGTGAATAGTAATCAGTGAACAGTAATCAGTGAAACAAAAGACCTGCAAACTGCAAACTGCAAACTACAAACTCTCTACCCCCACCTCACGATCTCTATCGCCATGGAAGATGCGATCGCTGAGACCTATCGCCGTCGTGCCATCCAGCACACATACAATATCGAACACGATATGACTCCGACTACGATCATCTCGAGTATCAAGGAAGTCGGTATCCCGAAGAAAAAAACTGAGATCTTCGCAGGAGGTGAGATGACGAAAGAAAAGCTCGGAACGTATATCAAACGTCTCGAGCTCGAAATGGATGTCGCCTCAGCCAATCTCGACTTCGAACGTGCTGCAGAACTCAGGGATGAGTTACTCAGTGTGAGGAAGAGGAAATAATTTTTCTTATGTTCTCGATCGACTATTCCCGTCATTGCGAGCTTGCGAAGTAATCCAGAGTTCCTGTTGTTCCGAATGTTTCTGTCATTGCGAGGCACGAAGCAATCCAGTGCTCCAATTCGGTTCCGTCATTGCGAGTTTGCGAAGTAATCCAGAGTTCCTGTTGTTCCGAATGTTTCTGTCATTGCGAGGCACGAAGCAATCCAGTCACTATAAAAGTATTCCACTATGAAACCCTGATACATCTACATCATGGCAAATGAGAGGAATGGAACTCTCTATATCGGAGTTACAAGTAATCTCGAAAGGAGAATAGAGGAACACCGATCTTGAGTCATCGAATGATTCACTCAGAAATATACCTGTAAACTCTGTGTCTACTATGAATATTTCCCAGACATAGGATCCGCCATACTTCGTGAGAAACAACTCAAATGATGAAGTCGAAAGAAAAAAATCGAACTCATCGAATCGATGAATCCAAGTTGGGAAGACCTGACGGAAAGAATAAAGAAACTATTATAGTGTCCTGGATTGCTTCGCATTCGCTCGCAATGACAATACAGTGGTTTTGACTTCGAACGTACAGCGGAGAAGTGGGATGAACTGATCAGTGAAAAGAAGAGGAGGTAATTTTAATGAATAGTTTTGACACTATCTCTTGTCATTCTTACAAAAGATAGTGTAGGATCCGATATTGATAATTTCCTGGATCGTATTAAAGTTCAAATTATAGCTCGCATCATCATAAAATTTTCTCTTGCTTCTTCATTATTTACTGACCCCGCCATTACATCTACTGTCTCATACAATTTTTGTAGTTGTTCTAATGTAAGTGCTTCTATATCAAGATTACCATCTCTAGCTAATTCCAAATCAAAACCTTTTCTATCAGTGTCAGCAAAAGCTCCTCTCATATGTATTATAGTTAGATTTTAAACAATTACTTTATATAAATTAAATATATTTTGTCAACTAATTTTCAAGTAACTGCTCACTAGACCCTCCTAAGCAAGTGATGTTCGCAGTTCATGGTACTTCGTAAAAAAGTTATCTGGGTGTTTTGCTTTGAGAGAAAGGAGA
>JAYUQR010000032.1:0-5035 GCA_043756665.1 Candidatus Altimarinota bacterium
ATCTTACCATAACTCCTTTTTCTATGCAATGTCGGAACGGTAGAACCTAGAGGTACTCCCCCACCAGAGGTGGGGGTTTAATACATGCTGTAATTAAAAGGATATAATACAATATTACTCATGAACTCACCCGAATCAAGTCCTTCATCAAAACTTAATCCAAAGCAACAAGAAGAAGCAGGAGATCTTCTTTTTGAAGCTTTTAAAGAAAGTGATGCATTTACAGATTATACCTTAGAGTGAATAAACTCTTTAGATAGAGAAAAAATTTTACGAGATTTCTATCAGCGAATAATTCGCTTCTTTGAAAGCATTAATGGCCTAAGAATCGTAATGAATTCTGAATGGAAAGTAAACTCAGTTTGAACTTTTATACCTCAAAATATTTCTGATGAAACTATTTCAGATGCAGAGAAAAAATCAAGTCTAAATACCAGCGGGATACTAAAGCTCATGTTCAATAGTAGTCTATTAAGAAATCCTTACCAAAAGTTAAGAGGCATCAGAAGATTTGGTCACCTTGTTAGTTTTACTGATAATATGCATACAAGAGATATGTGAAAAGCTCCTCATATATATGCACAGTATCTATGAGCTAATAGGAAAGATGGTTCCGGTATTCGCTTACTTCTTAGAGGATTGAAAGATTTAAAAGATCAGAATATACCAATATATTTCTGGACCGTAAGTAAAGAGAATGAAAAGATGTACACAAAACTTGGATTCACGCCAATATGAGAAGAGAGCGACCCAATATCTGGTCTCAGTTTTTGGAGATTTCTCTATGATCCAAGTAAAATCAACACTGAAAGATCACAAGATACTACCAAAAATGCTGTATGAAAAATACTACAAAGTAGTTAGAGTTGATTTGATATTTTCAAACACCTTATCTTCACTCCCATTCGCATCAATACGGAAAAATCGATTTTTCATAATTTCCAACTTTTCACACTTTTCATATCATCGAATAATTTTCTCATAAAATTGCTTTCATTCTCTCTCGAATTTATCTCTTCAGTGATCTGATATCCGTGAGAGTGTGAGATCAATATCGATATCGAGGTAGAGTACGAGATCAGGAAGGATACCGTGTACGATCGGGAGATTGATCTCGAGGATTTTCTCTATACCAAGCCCCTGTGCCTCTCCCTGTATCGCACATGAGGAGAGAAATGATCGATCAGCAATCACGATATCCCCATTCTCAAGTGCTGGTTTCACGATGGTCTCGAGTGTCTGGGCTCGAGCAGCAGCGAAGAGGTAGGCATTTGTGAGTGGATGCATAACTTCACTTTCCCATACCTTTCCCTGAGCGAGAGCTCGGATATCCTCTGCAATAGGAGTCGATCCTGGTTCACGGACATGGATAATTTTCGGTATATGTCATTCCTGCGAATGCAGGAATCTAGATTCCGGGACAAGCCCGGAATGACAGGAAAGATACTCTCCCAATCTCTTCACTTGCGTCGTCTTCCCACTTCCTACGATGCCCTCGAAAACGATATACATATATCAAATATAGTGATTTACCCAAAAAATGAAATCAAAATAATTCCAAAAAGTATAACACTCGCGCCGAGAAATCGCTGGAGGAGATTTTTTTCTCGGAAAAACCATCCACCGAGGACGACAGCGAAGAGGGCTGAAGCAGACTTAAATGCACTCGTATATGGAGCAATGACCTCAGAGACGATATACATCTGTGAGAGATAGATCCATATATGGAGCACGATGAGGAGGATGAGCGCCCTGTACTGAGTATGGATATTTTTCTTCAGGGTTTTACGATGATGGATGATATCTCGTATACTCATGAGAAAGACGATCAGATTCATGAGAAATGACCAGAACCAGATCGAGCTCGCATGGATCCCCATCCGGTCAAATGTAACCGTAAAACCATAGAATACGATCGCTATCAGGAACATCCGAGCTCCAGGATCTCGGTAAAGGGCTCGGATCGGTTCGATGAAGGTCGTATGTCCCTTCTCCACAGCGAGGAAATACGTCCCTCCGATCGTGAGAAGGATACCAAAAAATCCCCAAATATTGACATACTCTCATAAGAGAAGCATGCTCGAAAATACCGTTGCAATGGTGACGAGTCACTTCATCGGAGTGATCAGTGATATGTCTCAGAGTGAAAGAGACTGGAAGTTGAAATATTTCCCGAAATAATAGAAAAGTCCTCCCCCGGCTACGATCCAAACAAACGACGAATAGTCGATATGATCGGGTATCCCCTCTCGGATGACAAAAGGCAGAGTCACGACGATAATCGCGAGCGAACATATCCCCGTCATCACTCCTGCATCGAGGGACTTCAGAGATTGTTTGGTCGAAATATCCTTAAAGGCATTGAGGAATGAGAGGACGAAGAATGCGTAAAGGTAGATCATTTATTGATATTTTTTGAATAACTTAAGCCCACTGGTTCAGTCATTGCGAGGAGTTTTTCTGTTTCCGTGAAAAACGACGTGGCAATCCAGGTACCTGGAACCACTGGATTGCTTCGTTCCTCGCAATGACAGAAACATAAGTGACTTTAGAGAAACAGTGTTTTATCACCGAAAAGGAAAATACAAAGTGCTATAAAACTAGATATTGCACTTATAATCATTGCCCACATGGCAATTCCGAAACTCTTTTCTTGGATTTTAAGAGATTCTTGTGTGTCAACAACTTGTTCTAAGGAACATTTTTCTTGAAGAGTGATGATTTTATTACAATTTGAACAAGCAAATAATGTTGGTGCTGGATAAAATCAACCTTCCGCAGATTTATGAAAGTTCCACTTATGATTACATATATCAAATTCTCCATTCATAATTTATACTTCTTAATTTTGAGTTAATTTGTATCACGCCCAACCATCCCTCCAACAACTGCCATCTTTGCCTTGATCGGCGCATCTGCCTCATAGTCTTCGAGGATGATATGATGAAAATCGAGCTCATCAATACTTTTTAGACTCGGATCGATCTTTACTCGAGGAAATGGATGAGGAGTACGAGTCATCTGTTCCTTCATCTGCTCGATATGATTCTCATAGATATGGACATCTCCGAAGGTATGGACGAAACCTCCTGCCTTGACTCCGAGAAAGTGTGCAAGGATATGGACCAGAAGCGAATACGAAGCGATATTAAATGGTACACCCAGAAAGAGATCAGCTGATCGCTGATAGAGTTGACCATAGAGCTTCCCATCCTTAATCGAGTACTGAGAAAATCCATGACAGATCGGATAGCGAGAAGCCTCATCTGGGAGTGCCATCGAGTAGAGATACTCAGGATTCCACGCCGTGAGACAACAGTTGCGAGCATAGGGATCTTCCCGGAGTTCTTTGAGTATCCACGCTATCTGATCGATCGTACGACCTGGAGTTTTCGTCGGCCAGTGCCTCCAGAGTTCACCATAGATCTTCGGGAGTTCCCCATGAGCTCGAGCAAAGTCTGCATCCTCGAGGATTTTCTGGATGAATTCTTCTTTCGTCATTGCAGGCTCGAGTCACTTCTTCACTTTATTATTATAGATATAATACGGATAATCATCCCAGATATGGACATTATTCTCGACGAGGAAACGGATATTGCTGTCTCCACGCAGAAACCAGAGAAGTTCTGTCACGACTCACTTCCAGTAGACACGCTTGGTCGTGAGGAGTGGAAATCCGTCAGCGAAGTCGAATCGGAACTGTCGCCCGAAGAAACTATAGGTGACATCTCAACTTCCGAGATCTTTATTGTAGATACCATTTTCGATGAGTTCTCGACCGAGGTCGAGGTATTGTTGTTCTGGATGGATTTTGATCATAGGGTAAATATAAGGATATATTATTTGTCATCCTGACGAAGGAAGGATCTGCTCCAAAATAAGCAGATGCTTCGTACCTCAGCATGACAAATCACTCGGAATGACAGGAATTAAACGAGAGAATTATAGGCAAGAGTGAGAAAATACAAAGACGAAAATCGAGATTTCTCACTAGAAGGTTATATAGGCTTTATAGAGGAAATAGAGAGAAAATATGATGATCGAACTGAGTATAATCTTGGTCAATACTACCGTGTTCATGACCAATAATTTCTTGGTTCAGAAATATCATCCGATAAACATACCAAGTATGAGGGAAAGAGTCCATCCCATATGAAATCGTCACTGTACGAGGGCTCCTCAGAGGGCTCAAAAAAACCATGGAAGAGAGTTCACTGTTGCAATAGCCTTTGACTCGAGAGATGATACCTTCAGGAGGTATGTATTCGCGAAATAGTACCATACTCCAGAGCCAGCGATGAAGAGATTCCCGATAATCGTCAGAAAGAAAAGTGTAATATACCATATATTCACACGTAACTGCGAAGGCGGTATAGGTGACTTTTGGAAGCCAATTTTTTTCTTATAGGATACAAGAGTCAGCACAATCATACTGACTGCAGAGACAAAGTAGATAATCCAATCCGGAAGAGAAAACATGAGGTACGTTCCGAGAAAACTCCCCAGCATAGAAACAGGACCACTTATAAAAAAATACTTGGAACTAATATGTCCATTTTTATAAAAAACCCAAAGTCATCCGATAATGTCTCCTATCTTTCCGAGCTTGACGGTGATAGTTGCCATCTGCGGAGGAATACCGAGAAATGTCAGCATGCCAAAAGAAATAGCCGAAACACCTCCTGATGAGAAACATCAGAGATATGCGGAAATAATTCCTATCAGGAAAATAAGGATGATTTTGAATTCTTCAGACATATATATCATTATTTTAATCGTTTGGCTCAGAGAAGATATTTATAACTTCATCGCTCTATGAGTTCTTGATGTGTAATAATTTCTGGAATTCAGACTTCTTTGGAAAGATGGATGAGTCTGTCGCCACCAAGAGAAACTCCTATATGCCACCAATACGCATCGGCCTTATTGTTTCCAAAAAGTAAAAACTAAATTTTGATCTAGACCACGGACTGTAAGTCCGTGGCTTTCTGTTTGTATTGGTATTGGTTATAAGGTGATTTCTAGACCTTCTGTT
>JAYUQR010000033.1:0-5026 GCA_043756665.1 Candidatus Altimarinota bacterium
TTTTGGAACCACCACCCCGTCACTTTTAGTTTGTAATTCAATAGATGGGTTTCCTACTTTTCACTTTTCATTTTTCACTTTTCACTCTTTCCCCCATCCCCATGCGACGAGCTTCACATTCGGATTGCTCGCGAGGCGGATCTGGAGATGCTTGCCTTCTCGTCCGAGGGGACTACATTCCAGTATCGTCTCATCCTGGAGGAGGAAGAGTGGCTTGCGGTTGCCGATACCGAAGGGTCGGAATCGATCGATGATAGTGATATTCTCGAGTATGAGATCTGTCTGGGCATCGAGGATACATTCGACGTCGATAGTTTTCTTTGGGAGATTCTCGACATCATGGATGGCAGCGAACTTTTCGAAGAGAGCAGTCTTCAATTCCTCGAGTTTCGAAGTCTCGATCGTGAATCCCGCAGCTTGTCTGTGTCCACCGAATCTGATGAAATATTCTCGACAGGATTCGAGGAGTTCGATGATATTGCACCACTCAGGAGAGCGACAGGAGGCGATGGAGAGGGTTGGATGAGCGGAGGGTTGGGTGGGTAGAAAATTTAGAGTCTCAGCCCCCCTGACAAGGGGGGTAGGGGGGTTCATTTCTCGACTCTCAGAGCAAACCCCCTGTGTCCCCCTTGTCAGGGGGATTGAAAGAGGATTCTCTTCGACGAGTACCTCATCCCCTTTACGACTCGTGAGCGGGTGGTCATGACCATTTTTGAGTACGATCGAGGGCTTGTTATACATCTCAGTGAGCTTGCCAGCAACGAGTCCGATCACACCATGTTCGAGGTCATGCGCATCGTAGAAGAGGATGGGTTTCGAGGTATCGACATTCAGAAGCGCTTTCTCGAGATGATGTTCGGTGGTTCTCTTGCGTGTCTCATTCAGGTGCTCGAGTTCATCGAAGAGACTATCGACCCGATCTTCTCCTGCGAGGAGCCACTGCAGGGCGGTGATCGGAGTATCCATGCGACCCGCAGCGTTGATGCGGGGTCATATCTGGAATCATATCAAATCAGCGTCATTTTCAGTGATTTTCTCCCTTCATTCGAGGAATTTTCTGAGTCATCTTGATTTCGACTGATTCATCTGCCTGAGTCCGAGCGTCACAATCGTACGATTCTCACCTATGATCGGCATACAGTCGGAGACTGTTCCGAGTGAAGCAAAGTCGATATAGTTTTGCAGAGTATTCTCTACATATACAGAGACAGAAGACACATTGGAATTTTTTTCTCATTCAGGAATAGTATTTTGGTTCATTTGTGTATGTGTACCTGTATCTTGCATCTTTAGTACTATCGCATGCAACAATTTGAATGCCACACCTGCACCAGCAAGTTCACGAAATGGATAGAGTGAATCCTTTCGTTTTGGATTGATGAGTGCGATCACTTCTTCGGGAATGATCTCAGGAACGGCATGATGATCGGTCACGATGACATCGATACCGAGGGATTTCGCATGTCGAATCGGTCAGATATCTCGAGTTCCACAGTCGACCGTGATGACGAGTTTCACATTTTTTTCTGCGAGTTCATCGAAGAAATACTCCTTGAGTCCATATCCATCATGGACACGATGGGGGAGTCGGTAAGAGACGAGGCATCCGATCTCTGTGAGGAAGCGTACGAGGATAGCGGTACTCGAGACTCCATCGACATCATAGTCTCCAAATATCACGATGCGTTCTTTTTTTTCTCGTACTTCGAGGATTCTCGTGACTGCTTTCTCTATATCTGGGAGGAGATAGGGATCATGGAGATCGGAGAAATCTGTTTCGAAAAAAAGTCTCTCATTTTCTGGAGTGATTTTCCTATTTTTTCTGAGTATCTCAGAGAGAGGCTGCTCGGAATCATCGAGGAGAATTATTTGGTTTCATCCGATTGTATACATGTTTTTTGACTTTAATCTGGTTTTTATTATACTCGCGGAGTCAGAAAATCAATTTTTTCATATCTATAATCTTTTTCGTATGCGAATATCACTTATTGTTACCCTCTCTCTTCTCGCACTTTCAGCGTGTAGTATCGGCCAGAAGGCTCCAGGAAAAAATGTTTCTGCGGAAGTAACTATTCCTCTAGGAACAACAGTCCAAAGTGGAGCACTCTATCCATCTATGCCACTCGAAGACTTCCAGAAAATGCAGTCTGGAATGATCGATTCAGGAGTGCCAGTAGTTCCAACGAATTCAGCTCCCTAATCCCGAGTTATTCCATGACACTCCTTCAGATTTTTTTCATCATATCTGGACTGATTATATCATATGTCGCCTATGATATAGCACGCCGAGAACGATTTAATGCTCTTCATTTTCTCGTCTTTCTCGCCGTTTGAGGAGGGTTGCTTCTTTTTACTTTTTTTCCAAAAGCACTGAACTCTATTGGTCATATTTTCTGAACCGCACGTGGTGCTGATGTGCTTGTCTATGCAGGGATTACCTTCCTCTTCTACTTCGTACTCCTCCTGCTGAGAAAAACAGAAGGGAATCATGAAGAGCTCACTCAAATAACTCGAGAGCTCGCTCTCCAAAATGCACGATATGCCGATCTCAAAAAGTAGTATCCTCTTCCTCATCCGTTCGTATAATGAATCCTCGAGAATCGTAGATGTTATCGAGAGTATTTTTAGCGCGGGATTCGAGAATATCCTCGTGATCGATGATGGATCGAGTGATGGGACTCAGATGCTTTTGGAAAACCAGTTCGGTCAGAGAATATTTTTTCTCAGGCATGTGATCAATCGTGGTGCCTGAGCGGCACTTGAGACAGGTTTTACCTTTGTACGACAGGAGGCTTTTCATTACGGTTGGGAGTATATTGTTACATTTGATGCGGATGGACAACATGATATACGGGATATTGGAAAATTTATCCACTTCTTCGAAAAACACCTGACCACTGATGTGATCTTTGGTTCACGATTCATCGAGAAGACCGATTCCAATGTTCCATTCTTGCGCCGCATACTCCTGTGGTGAGGGAAGATCTTCACTTCACTGATCTCCTGAGTGAAACTGACGGATGCCCATAATGGGTATCGCATGTTTCGGACGAGCGTCATATCTCGGGTAGTTCTCACCATGGATGGGATGGAGTATGCGAGTGAGCTTATTGATCAGATCCAGATGAAGGGGTTCCATATCGCAGAAGTACCTGTGAATATCCACTATGACTCCTATACACTCGCGAAATGACAGCGATTCGGAGGGGCAATACGGATCGCGATGCGCATGATTTTTAAAAAATTTTTTTAATGGCAGAAAAAAAGATATTACTCATCACAGGGGGGACTGGTTATATCGGTTCACATGCAGTCGTTGCATTCGAACAGGCAGGATATCGAACCGTTATCATCGATAATCTGGTCAATAGTTCGCGTGATTCACTGATCGGTATCGAGAAAATTCTTGGATATTGCCCGGATTTCTATGAGTGTGATATCCAGGATTGAGAGTGACTCGAGAAGATATTTCAGAAATATGATTTTGACGGAGTGATACATTTTGCAGGATTGAAGGCAGTAGGGGAGAGTTGTGATCATGTAGGAAGGTATCATGAGAATAACGTAGGGGGTTCTCTCGTACTCTTTGGGATGATGCAAAAATATGGAGTACAAAAAATCGTATTCTCATCCTCTGCTACTGTGTATCGTTCGGATAATATTTCCCCACTCACGGAAGATATGCCGACAGGTACGACGAACCCCTATGGCACGACGAAACTCGTGATCGAAAAGCTCCTCGAAGATTATTCTCGTCATGCTGGATGGAGCGTGACAGTTCTCAGGTATTTCAATCCTATTGGAGCTCATCCATCGGGATGGATCTGAGAAGCTCCTCAAGGTGTTCCAAATAATCTCCTCCCATACGTTCTCGATGTAGCTCTCGGTAAGCGGGATACATTGTACATATTTGGAAATGATTATGATACTCTCGATGGAACAGGAGTGAGGGATTATATCGATGTAAATGATCTCGTCGAGGCACATATCATGGCGTATGAAAAGTTGACTTCATGATTTTTTCTCTACAATGTGGGAACTGGGGAAGGGCATTCAGTTCTAGAGATGATAGATCTTATGGAGGAGATATCCTGAAAAAAAATAGATTATGAGGTAGTGGAGAGAAGGTCAGGGGATCTCGCTACGGTATATGCGGGTACAAATCTAATCATCGATCTATTACATTGGATACCAAAACGAAATGCTCAAGACTCAATATTGACAAGTTTGAATTTTATAAAAAGAAGAGTCGAGTAGTATAATCTTTTCTCTAATCATCAAAAACTTAATATGAAAAAAGCACTTATTACTGGAGTGACAGGTCAAGATGGAGCCTATCTCGCAGAATTTCTCCTTGAGAAATGATATGAAGTCCACGGTATCAAAAGACGAGCATCGTCTTTAAATACTTCGCGTATCGATCATCTTTTTCGAGATATTCATGAGAGTGGATCAAAACTATATCTCCATTATGGAGATATAACTGACAGTGCTAATCTTATCAAGATTGTTTCTGATATCAAACCCGATGAGATCTATAATCTCGCAGCTCAGTCGCATGTGAAGGTGAGCTTTGATATGCCAGAATATACAGCGAATGTCGATGGACTTGGTACGCTCCGTCTTCTCGAAGCCATCCGTGTAAATGGACTCGAGAAAAAGATTCGATTTTATCAAGCATCAACTTCCGAGATGTTCGGCGGTGTAGGCTATAATATGCCAGAAACTGGCTATACAGAAACTTCACCATTCCATCCACGCAGTCCATATGGGGTTGCGAAACTCTATTCCTACTGGATGACTGTGAATTACCGTGAAAGTTATGGAATGTTTGCCTGTAATTGACTCCTCTTCAATCATGAATCTCCGATTCGAGGAGAGACATTTGTCACACGCAAGATCACGCGTGCCATAGCACAAATCCATCTCGGGCTCACAGAGAGACTCTACTTAGGGAACCTTGACGCGAAGCGAGACTGGTGACATGCAAAGGACTATGTGAAAGGCATGTGGCTCATGCTCCAGC
>JAYUQR010000034.1:0-4989 GCA_043756665.1 Candidatus Altimarinota bacterium
CCTGCTACCTGCTACCTGCTACCTCCTATCTCCTACCTCCTATCTCCTATCTCCTAATCACTATCTGCTATTCCCTATCTCATTTCTGTATTTTGGAGTCATGGTTGCCGTACCCATTCGACTCATCATGAGTAATCCATACAATCAGGAATTTCCGTCTTATATCTCAGTGTTTTCGAAGTACTCGAACCAACTGGCGTCTCGAAGAGCCAGGTAAAGACAGTTGCTTCAGGCTTTTCCACCGACTCGATCCCCGTACTCGAGCCCGTGAGCGTCGAGCCCTTCGGAACATAGAGCCTCATATACGTCCTATTTTTCCCGTTTCATTCGATGAAGAGCATTTTTTCTCTTGCTTTCGCATCCCCCTGTCCGACGAGATCGAGGTATTGATTTTCTTTGAGAGTATCTTCCTTTGCATAGGTATGAGCATGAGTCAGTGTAACTTTATTCTCATAGGTACACGTATCGATTTTCTCAGTTTTCGCGGTGTAGAGTCGGTGGATATATCGATCACTCTTATTTCCCGAAACCGATGTGAGCACAGGATAGATCCAATTCGGAGAACAAGAAGAATTTGGTTCTCAGTTCTCAGTTCTCAGTTCTCAGTTGATAGCTCCCGGTTCTTGGTTCTGTTTTCCTGATTCTGAATTTCACATTCATTGTTCATTATTCATTACTGAGCATTCCCACGGAAGTTTTTTGCGAAATTTTGCGAGAAAATTATCGACCTGAACATCACGCGATGCGAAGAGGATTTCTCCACTCTGTAAAGCATCTTCCAGTGTTTTCAGGACGATATCATACGATCGTTTTTCATGGATCTTCGAGGCGAGAGCAGAGATAAATCGGAAAAGGATGTCTTTCGGCGTCTTCTCTGCTCCTGTTCGAGCTTCGACGAGCGTCGACATGAGGGGTGAGAAATTCTCACTCGTGAAGGGAATAGAGATTCCTGAGAGAGTTATAGGTCCGATCGAGGCGAGGATATCTTCGACGATCCCTTGATGGATCGCTATTCCCGTCGTGAGGGTCGCATCTCCCGATCGTTCGACGAAGGAATTGGCCTTTTCGAGCGTCTCTCGAAAGTCTGGATAATAGTTCACATCCCGCAGGCCATAGGTATCGGTGAGGAGCGCGAGACCTGGTGGAGGAGGTTCTTTGTAGGGATAGAGATTCCAGTCATAATAGTAGATGTCATCCGTTCGGTAGTCGAGAATATTTCCTTTATAGAGGGTAAATGTGATAACACTTCCCGGGAATCCTCCATTCGCTCGGATCTCGTCTCGATTTTGATTCAATACGATATATCGTTGTGGTTCTCTATGACCAAGCATGGTGAGGATATTTTGCTCATGTTCTGTATAGAAACTGATCATCCTCGAGAGTTCGAGAAACGTTCGACTGATATGGATCAACTCATCTTTTCTCTCATCAGTGATCGTATCTGCATGTGCAAATGCCGCTGCAGCATCCTCGAGTGAGCCTGCGAATGTAGTGATCGCATCATTATTATCCTCGAGCCAATCCGTCGGGAGATCGATCCCGAGTGGCGTGAAAAGCTCAATATCTCGAGCCTTTCCACGATAGTTGGGAACCGAAGAATCTTCAGGAGAATCAGTGAGTATCTGCGATCATGAACCTATCGCTATACCCTCAGGGATACGTGCGACAAGGGTATCGATCCCACGAGTGAGTGCGAGTCCACCATCGATCGCGATCCGAGCCAGCCTGAACTGATCGTGGGGAATGAGACGGAATGGAAAAAATAGGATATTCGCCCGTTCGAAATCTCGTCTCGACTCATACAGTGACGTTATGACGCTCTGCCGATCTGTGAGGGATCTCAGTGCCGTGAGTCGAGCATATCCATCTTCGATCAGGATTTTCGAAAAAAAGAGCGTTGGAATCGTCAGGAGAGTGAGTGATATTGTAGCTATGAAAAGTGGTTTTCGTCTCTTCCAGAAAGAGCTTCGGATATTTCTCCATTCCCGCCTGATATGATGCGATATTGGGAGTTTTCGTCGAAAGATATCTGGATAGCGTTTCTCTGAGATGATCGGGGTCTCCTGCCTGAGATCGAGTGATCAGAAAGGAATCTCGAGGGGCGGGACGAGATCGATCGTCTGGAATCGAGGTCGAATCTGGAGGATCCTCGTCGAGAGGATCGTCGGATGCCAGAGCGCTGGGGTCGAGAGGTCGAGAGTCTCGAGTGTACGAAATCGTCTCAGGGAGAGCTTACTCGAGAGAGAAAAATCATAGAGCTTCCCTCTTCCCTGAGTAAGGGTATCGAGAATCGGTTTCGTCGATCGGATCGCATGTACATTCGCCAGAGGGAACATACTCGCGATATCGAGCACACTCCCCTGCCCCAGGATGAGATCGAACGAGATGATATCACTCTGCTCTGACATCTGCTTGATAAATAGGAAAAAGTACTATAATCGAGAGTATAAGAAAAAATATTTAGTTCTCAAGTTAATAGTATTGGGTATTATTTCATTTAAATCATTCAGTTCATTCGTTATGAAAAAAGTAAAAGTATCTATTCAAGATGAAAACACACTTGTTCTTCTAGAAGATGCATCTAAAGGTGATTTAATAGATCTAAAATCTATTCACGAAACCGATATTGATACAACTACCATTGCAAGTGTAGTGAGATCTATAAAACAAGATAAACTTCAAGAAGTAGTAAAAAAAGAAACTGAGCGAATAGAAGAAAAATTTGCTTATGAACTTAATAAGAAAGAGATGGAATGGAAAGATATTGAGCTAAAAAAACTACAAGAAAAAGAGAAAGAAATAAATGAACTCAAGAGTCAAAGTAGTCGTGCAGAAGTAGAAAAAAAACTCGCCATTACAGAAGCTATTCAAAAAGTTGAGAAAGAAAGGGATAATTTAGCAAATGGATTAAAGACCAAAGAGTTAGAAAAACAAAATCTCGAAAATTCTTTAAAACAACAATTTTCCACAGAATTGCAAAACAAGGATGTAATTATCAAATATAAAGATGAAGAGATTGCTCGAGTAAAAGATATGAAACAAAAGCTTTCAACGAAAATGTTGGGTGAAACTCTCGAGCAACATTGCGAGACTGAATTCAATAAGCTTCGTGCCACCGCTTTTCCAAAAGCATACTTTGAAAAAGATAATGATTCGAGGAGTGGAAGTAAGGGTGATTATATCTATAGAGAAAATGATGAAGATGGGAATGAGATTATTTCCATTATGTTTGAGATGAAAAATGAGAATGATGAAACGGCAACCAAAAAACGAAACGAAGACTTTTTTCGCGAACTCGATAAAGATCGAAATGAAAAGAAATGTGAATATGCGGTTCTTGTCTCCCTCCTGGAATCAGAGAGTGAATATTATAATTCTGGAATTATCGATGTATCATATAAATATCCAAAGATGTATGTGATTCGTCCGCAATTTTTTATTCCGATAATTACACTCCTTCGAAATGCGGCAATCAATTCGATGAAATATAAATCAGAATTGGCTATGGTGAGGGCACAAAATATTGATGTTACGAATTTTGAAGATCAACTCGATGATTTTCGTGATTCGTTCGGTCGTAATTATAAACTCGCTTCAGATAAATTTAAGGTTGCTATTGAAAGTATTGATAAGGCAATTGATCAATTGCAAAAGACAAAAGAAAATCTTTTACGATCTGAAGATAACCTAAGAATTGCAAATAATAAAGCGGAAGATCTCACAATTAAAAAATTGACACGAGGGAATCAAACAATGATGGAAAAATTTAATGAATTTGGGATGAAACACTAATATCGTTTCTGATGGGAAAAGTGAATTCTTACGGGCTCAGCAGAGAAAAAATCCTAATCTTCTTCTGAGATATTTCCTTTGGAAAAACTCATAAAATCGATATAATAGAGCTATGCATCAACCTCCGAAACACCTCGCGAAAATCCTCTGGGAATACGATATCGATACCCTCGAGAAAACTGATCCTATCGTCCTCGAACGGATACTTTCTTTTGGAAATAGGGAAGATATAGCCTATGTTGGACTCACCCATCTCCAGCAATTTTTCAGAGAAAAGCAACCACTCATCGATCCAAAAAGTTATAATTTCTGGTCAGTACTCTGTGATATGCCTCGAACTTCACTCCCACCATCCATGTATGACCTCATCAATCACCCTACACCTCTGAGAAGTTTTAGATAGTGACCGACTCGCGATACTTCCTTCACTCGAGATATTTCGTACTCGTGGATTCTATCTTGCGTGAGGAACTGCGCTCGCTCTCATGTTCGGTCACAGGGAGAGTGAGGATTTTGATTTTTTTATGAGTTCAGATTTCGATACTGGTGAACTCTTCCGAGCATGTCTGGAGCATTTTCCACTGCAACATGTGGAAAAAATCCTCGAATCTGAGAATACACTCTGGATCACGGTCGATCGTGTAAAGATGAGCTTCTTTACCCTGAAGAATCCACTTCTCGAATCGCTCATCCACACTCCATACTTCGATATGGCTTCCCTCCGAGATATCGGAGCTATGAAGCTCTGAGCGGTACAACAACGTGCAACACAGAAGGATTATATCGATCTCGTCTATATCATCCGTGAGATCGGTATCCCCTCTCTCCTCGAGAGTTTCGAGAAAAAATATGGGAACATCATCGCTGAATCACTCCTCCTCAAATCCCTCATATATTTTGATGATGTGAGTGAAGCAGGCATCAAGATGCTCAGGAAGGATTATGACTGGAGAAGTATACAAAAAGAACTAGAAAATGTCGTAAAGGAGTATATGAAGCAGTAGAATCATATCCATCATCATTGCTGTATTATCCTCTTGCGGAGTATGATGATACAGAGAAGTTCTCTCGGATGAATATAGGAATGGTTATTGGCTTTAAAATTTGACTTCAAAGTAAAATTTTATAACATACATCATATGTATACAATTATTCTTACTTCACGTCGTCGTAGCTCTCATATGGAGGGTTGGTCTC
>JAYUQR010000035.1:0-14512 GCA_043756665.1 Candidatus Altimarinota bacterium
GTACGGATGTTTCTCTACGAACCCACGATCCTCTTTCTCGATGAGCCCTTTTCCCATCTCGATATGAGACTCTCTGAAAAGGGGAGAGACTTCCTGTTGGATTACCGTGCATCGAGAGATACAACTCTCTTTATCGCAACCCATTCACCAGCTATGTTTCCAGAGTGCACACGAGAGATCTACTTTCCTATCGAACAACCATTCCATATCATAGAATAATATGTACTCGTTCCTCTTTCGGACACTCTCATCTGCACGCTCCAGGACGATAGGGATTCTTCTCGCATTTTTCCTGAGCGTATCCATATCCTGTTTCCTCATTGTCATGTATCAAAATATTCGCGAATCGATCACCTATTATACACTCCAGGGTATACAGGAAAATAGATTTACTATAACACAATCCACTAATCTTTTTCAGCTCCTTGATCGAGATATATGATGAATTCCTGAGGAGACAGTAGAAAAGATACGATCTGATCCAGATATTGACTCCTATAAGATATTTCGATTTATTGATATTCCTGTATTGGGGACATTCCACTTTTTTCAGTTCGCTCTCACGATCGATGTACCAGTTTTTTCTCTCGAAGATTCAGATGCGAGTCTCTGATGAGTGGGGATATCGAGAGCGATGCTCACATACTACAATATGCAATTTGCTGGAACGCATCCAGTATTTCCTCTTTTTTCTGAGAAGGATCTCCTCGGAAAATCAGTTACACTGCAGTTCTGAGCATCGAAACTATTTTCTCTCTCAGGCGGAGTATCTACCCCCTTGCGTATGAAGATCGAAGCAATCGATCCTGATTTTCCAGGGTTTGGAGTGGTGGTTCCATATCGTACTGCTCGAGATCAGATGCAGGCTCTGGGATATACGATCAATCAGCCCTATCGGATTGTCATATCCATGAAGGATGCCACTCAGCGTGAGACGATTCGGGCGCGCTATCCTGGGCTCATACTCCAGTTCGATCGCGATACCATCCAGGAAAAAGAGAAAACCTTCCAGAGCATCGCAGAGATTGTTCTCTCTTGTGGAATTATTCTCCTTGGTATTCTCTCGAGCTTTCTCTTCCTTCTTTTTCTCGGATATTTCCGTGAGAAACAAGAGATTTTCGATCTCATCTGAATCTATAGGATTGGTGGATATTGACAATTGCTACTCATACTCTGAGAACCAATATTTCTCCTCTCACTCGCGGCACTCATATCGACTATGCTTATTCAGTTTATACAGAGAATGGCTATCGTATGATTTCAGGACTTCCTCACGCACCATGGTATTCTCTTCGGACTGATTCCACTGAGTCTCTCCGATACGTTCCTCGCTGTTCTTGCGAATCTCACATGACTGGTTATGCTTCTCCTCTTGATTTTCTTCAGGAAAAAGATGCATCATTAGTTGAGAAATTTTTCCTCTTATGATAGTATCGTATTTCATCCTTATCAAATCCCTATGCTCTCACTCTTCCTTGCTTGTACGCGATTCATCCTCTCCCTCCGGTATAGATTGATTCTGGAGAATTTTGAACTATTTGATACCGATACGCCTGTTGTAGTTTTTCCGAATCATCCTGCTCTCGTCGATCCGATGATCCTCGTTTCTCTCGTGGCGAAGAAAAAAATCCTCTCACCCCTCATGACAGAGACGTACTTCCATACGCCATGACTCTGACCGATTGTCCGAGCACTCCATACGATCCCGGTAGGGGATATAGCGAAGTGAGAGAAAATCGATGACGTGAATCAGGCATTTCTCTGAATCGATGACGCTCTGCGAAAAAAGCAGAATATTTTGGTATATCCATCGTGACATATCTATGTCCAACCATTTGAGCATATTGTCGGAAAAAAAATGGCATACGAGATCGTCGGACGTGTCCCTAAAGGAACTCGGATTATCGTGACTCGAACCCGAGGACTCTGGGGAAGTATGTGGAGCAAGGCCTATACGGGAATATCACCCAATCTGACAAAGGTGCTCCTCCTCTCATTGTGGCATATTCTCGCGAATTGATTTTTTTTCTGACCGAAGAGAGAGGTTTCTCTCGAGTTCCAAGATATGACGAAGGAACTCCAGGAGTGGCATCAGCTCTGATTGGATCAATTTAATGAAAAACTCCAGAATTATTATAATGCATGAGGAAATGAGGAATGTAGATTCATCCCGCACTATTTCTATAAAAATGATGTGCAGGGAAAAACAGAGCCAAAAAATATCGAATGATCTATATCAGAAATAGGTACCTCGAGTGGAATCCTCGAGGAAGATATCCCAACGGAGATCATCGAGTGAGTAAAATCGAAAATCGCTCTTATCAAAAAAATCGATCCTTCAATCCTTGATTTCACGACGAACCTTATTCTCGATCTCCACGCGGATTCCCTCGATATGGCAGAGTTCAAGTCCGTTATCCAATCAAAGTATCCTACAGCCTCGAATCCTCCGATTGGACTCATCAAGACGGTCTGAGATCTTGCCGCCATGGCAGTCGGGAAGCTCGAGTGAGAAGAGAAACTTCCCCCTATATACTTCGAGAAGCCATCCGAGAAAAAGATAGAGTATTCCTATACTTCGTGAGATACGATCCTCTCAGCTCTGAGGAAGAACTTCCGAAGAGAGAAAAATAAACCCTTCATATATGATGCCATAACTGGGATGATGAAGAGGAATGAATTCCTCCTGAAGGCATATGTGATCGGTGAATACCTGAAGCGGTTTCGATGAGACAATATCGGGATCATGCTTCCGGCTCTTTCGGGAACATCACTCCTCCTCGTTGGTTCCTCCCTCGCAGGGAAACTTCCTGTGATGCTGAACTGGACTGTCGGAGAGAAGTCATTTGCTCACTGTATGGAGTTCGCTGGGCTCGAGACGATCCTCACGAGTCGGAAGTTCTATGAGAAGATCTCCTCTCCTTGGCTCGCCCAGTTCGAAGGGAAAATGGTCTTTATCGAGGATATTGTCCATGATATCAAACCTATCGTAAAGTTCTCAGCACTTATCAAGAAGCTCTTCTTTCTGCTTCCAGAGGCTCGAGAAAATGCAGTCATGCTCTTCACTTCTGGAAGTGAATCCCTCCCGAAGGCGGTCGTCCTCACACATGAGAATATTCTCTCTGATATCGATGGTGCACTGAAGCTCGTTCCATTTCAGGAATATGAGACACTTCTCGGATTCCTCCCACCATTTCATAGTTTTGGATTCACGATCAATACTATTTTCCCACTCATTGCCCCAGTCCAGGTGGCCTATACACCCGATCCCAATGATGCTCGGACTATAGGGAAAATTCTCGAATATACCGGGGCAAGTATTATTTCCGCGACACCGACATTTCTCCGTGTGATTCTCGCACATAATACAGCTAATCAAGTCAAATCTATACAATATGCTTTTGTCGGTGCAGAGAAGTGTGGGGATGATGTGATCGCCCTCTTTCATGATAAGTGTCCAGAAGGCAGTATCCTTGAAGGATATGGGATAACCGAGTGTTCTCCGATCGTGACGGTGAATCCACTGGAAATACAGAAGAAGTGAAGTGCTGGAAAATTCCTTCCTCATATCTCCCACTCTATCCGTTCCCTGGATAATACGCATGCTATGCCAGTGGGTGAACAGGGGATGATATTCATCGCGGGTCCGAGTATTTTCTGATGATATCTTGATTCGACTATCGAGAATCCTTTTGATACATTTGATGGAAAAAAATGGTATAAAACTTGAGATCTTGGCTATGTAGACAATGATAATTTCCTCTATATTACAGGTAGATTGAAACGATTCGTGAAGATAGCGGGAGAGATGATCTCCCTGCCATTCATCGAAAGTATCCTCCTCGAAAAGTATGGGAATCCAGAAGTGACGACACTCGCGATCGAGGCACGAGAAGAGAATGGAATTGTCACGATTGTGACATTTACGATCCTGGATGTTTCGACAGATGAACTCAATGATTATATCCATACGCATGGTGCGTCGAATCTCGTGAAGATCGCCCGAGTCGATCATATCGATGCTATACCAGTACTCGGAACGGGGAAGACTGATTATAAGGCACTAAAATCACTGATTTAGTATATTTTCATGAAACCATACGCAAGAATCTTCCATACTATAGATACTGACTTCGAGAATGCACTTTCAGAACTCCGATCTGATCCGATTTTTTTATCTCAAAAGAACATCTATACTCTCGATGATAAAAACCGTATCGCTCGTATCTGGATCGACATCCTCTGACCATTCAAGCGTCTGAGATGGATTATTCATTCGCTTTCATTTCGGTCATTTCTCACTTTCAGGAGCAAGAATAGTTTCGTCGTAAAGTATGCTGCAGTTGTCACGTATTATAATATGGTACATGACCTCCAACAAGTATTCTGACTCCATGAAGAATTCCTCAGGCAGTATCTCGATGATACATTTTCTGAGAATTACTCGACCCTTGCACGTTTTATTTATCATATCAGATTCTATGCTCTACTCTTTTATCCGAGAGAGTACTTTCTCACCCTGCAGGATGAGGTGGATAGGAGTCTCGCACCGCTCTTTGCTCGGAGAGTCAGGGCTGCAGGAGATATCGAAAAGCGATTTTCCCATGATCGTATCAATATTTGGTACTATATACGGTATCGTATGAGCCTCGTTTTTTCTTGGATTTCACGGCATGGTGGTCGGATGATGATGCATGTCCATCTCACTCGACGGGAGACGGGACTCATTCGTCATGAACATATAGAAAGAATCCTCCTCGATATGGAACCTGGCGATGTCATCCTCACGAGACAAAATTGGGCAGCGACGAATCTGAATATACCATGATTCTGGAAACATATGGCCATGTATATCGGAACTGGTATGTATCTCAAAAATACATATACCCTTACGAGTATCGATAATTTTCGAGATGATGAACACTATTGTATCGAATCGATCGGACTCTGAGTCCGTATCATTTCATTCGAAATGCTCTGGAAACACAATGATTATCTCGCAGTAATACGCCCTCGATTCTCTCAGAAAAAGAAGATGCGTGCTATAGAAAAAACACTCTGACTCATCGGGAGGGCCTATGACTATACGTTCAATTATTATAGTGATAAGAACTATGTCTGTTCGACCCTCGTAACAAAGGCATATTTACCTGAATCAGATACGGATGAATGAATCCATATTACACTTACCCGTATCGGTACAGGGATTACCTACCCTCCGAATGATATCGTCAAAAAATTCAGGGAAGACAATGCAACAGAAAGACAAGAACTTGATTTTGTGGGATTTATCGACTCATCGGAAAAAAGACAAGAAAATTTCATATCGACACAATCAGAGTTCCTCGCGACCGCAACTCGACCGAGACTCAGTTTTTTTCTTCCATAATATGTATCATTTCGAATACCATCAGAAATCTTGAGACAACCTGCAAAAAACGAGGGATCGGTATCCGTGGCTTACACAGAGATTCCTTTCGGATGAGAGCATAGAGGCTCGGTATCATCTTCTCGAATATTTATGTATTCATCATGGAT
Source organism: Candidatus Altimarinota bacterium (assembly GCA_043756665.1). Lineage (GTDB taxonomy): Bacteria > Patescibacteriota > Gracilibacteria > BD1-5 > UBA2023 > STC-74. The sequence continues at coordinate 5,539 of JAYUQR010000035.1, forward strand.
ATAGGGGAATACTCGAGAAAGATACAAAAGGGAAACCTATTCGTGTGAATACTCTGAATGGGATCTTTTACTGGTCAATATCACACTCGAAAAATTATATTGCTTATAGCATATCTGATGCCCCAACGGGTATAGATATTGCTGAATATAGAGAACGTGATGACTCTCTCCTCGATATTCATACTGATTCAGAGTATCGGATTCTATGAGGACAAAACTGGCAAAATTTCTATACTCTCTGGACAGCGAAAGAGGCACTCATCAAGGCACAAGGTCATACTCTCGATGATGTGAAGGCTATAAAACTTCAGCAAATACAAGAAGGCGGTCATGCCTTGTATTGATTTCTCGGGAAAACCTATACAATCGAACAAGAACAACATGGATTACTCTTTCTCTCCATCACTCACTAACTATGCGGTACCTCTTATACATTTTCATCATCATCCCGAGTAGTCTCTATATACTCCTCTGTGTATTTATGTACTTTCTTCAGGATCAACTGCTCTTTTTTCCGAGCGCGCCCTACCTTCCCCACTATGAGAAGCTCGCAAAGAATCCTGATCTCAGGAATATCAGAATCCAAACGGATGATGGTAAGATGCTCGACGGGTGGATGCAGATAGGAGAAAAGAAACCATATACTATTCTTTATTTCTGAGGGAATGGTGATGAAACATCCTATTTTGTCGAGAAATATCGATATAAAAATGCGAATATCGTGAGCTTCAACTACCGAGGGTACGCCTATAGTACAGGGAAACCATCAGAGAAGGCACTTTTTGCAGATGCACTCACCGAATATGATTACCTCACAAAGAACCTCTGAATCACTCCCGAGAAGATCATCGTCATGGGACGAAGTCTCGGAACAGGTATAGCTACCTATCTCGCGAGCCAGAGAAAGCTCGAGAGCGTCATCCTCATCACACCCTATGCTTCGGTTGAGTCAGTTGCGAAGGAGTCCTACAGCTACCTCCCTGTCTCACTCTTGATCACGAATCCATTTCGTTCTGATATCTATGCTGCCGTTCAGAGAAATCGTCTTCTCTGTATCTACGGATGACGTGATACGATCATACCGAAACATCACACAGAAAATCTTCTCACCCACTGGAATGGTGAAATAAAGAAGATATTCATCTCTGATGCGACACATGACAATATCTATGATTTTCCTGAAGTAGAATCTGCGATTAATGACTTCATCCCAAAAAAATAACTTTATTTCCTCTCTTTCTCTTCTATGCGTCCATCACTTTTTTCTCTTCTCGGTCTTATCACTTTCTGGAGCCTCTTCTACGCTGGAGTGAAGTACTATTTCCTCGGACTCTATGCCCATGATTTCGCCCCAACACTTGAGGGGATTTCTGGGTTTGTCCTGATCGGAAGTATGATCGCCTATAGTATCTGAGGATTTCTCTATGCTCGATATAGCGAACGTATCATGCTTTTCGTGGCTCTTGGATTATGAGTCGCTTCATTTCTGATCTCAGTTCTTCTTCCTCAGATTTCTTCACTTTTTTTTGACATCGGTATGATAGGGGTTGGCCTCGCATATTCCCTCTATGTAATAGGAAAAAATACGCTCATCGGTCGTGAAATATCGACCTCAAAACTCGGATCTTCCACGATCGGAGCATGTACGACTATTATATTTATCGTTTTTCTGGTTTTCTGAACCGTGATAGGATCCAAGATCGGTGAAACATGATGATGAGTAATCATTGGTATCATTTATTTTACTCTCCTTCTTCTTTTTGCAGGAGGTATCCTATTTCTCGTCGATACTCGGAGAGTGACTTCTCCATTTCAGTTCTCACTCACACTCTATAAGAAGCTCTTTCTCCGCTATGGAGTATTCATGATAGCACTCGGTTGTTTCTGGCAGATATCAGTCGAGGCTTCACAGGTGGCCGTGAATTATTCGAGAGATATTTTTGATAAGTCTATCTCTGCTTCATCTCTCCTCCTCCTGTTCTCCTCGATCGGTGCGATCCTCGGCAACGTCATCTCGGTCAAGTTTGCGGAGAAGCGACTCCTAGGATTCACGATCTTTTCTACCGTTTTTATTGCACTTATATTCGCCTTCTCGACGCTCCTCGGACTCGCGAAATCCCTCGACCAGTATACGATCGTCCAGGCACTCGCATTTTTCGTCGGACTCTTCTTCGGATGAGCGGTGAATCTCGGGGAATCATACTTCTATGCCCTCCTCGGGAATGATCCAGATAAGGACTATACCTCTGCGCTCTATGGATTCACGCTCTCACTCGTCGGAGCGGTCACGATGTTCGCATCAGAGAAGATCCTCCATACAGATTCATATACGGGTATTTCTATCTTTCTTGGTGTATTAGCACTTTTTGCACTCTATGGGGGGAGGAAGGGAATAGGGATTGGTAGTAGTAGTTAGGTATTGGTAGGTAATAGGTAGATTCGAACAAGTAGTAGATAGCAAGTAGTAGATAGACTCGGGCAGGGAGAGAATAAATTTCCTATTGTCATAATGAGGGAATAGGTGAATCCGAGTATCAAGAGGAGAGAATCCACCCTGGGGTGTGAAATATCTGCCCGAGAATTCGAATGAGGCAGATCCTTCAACTGTGTTCAGGATGACAAAAGCAAATAAAAAAACCAGCCGCGCACCTGGGAGGTGGCGGCGAGCAAAGAGAGGAGTGGACGGAGATTAACCTCCTATCGTGACTTTCACCCCTCTGATTATCTTCAGCCCAAAGTAGACGATGAGCCATCCGAAAACCAGAATATGGAGTACAAAGATCCACGTTGACGCATTGACCAAGAGACCATAGGTTTCCACGTTTCGGAAAAGGTGCTTTCCAACGTAGAAACCAACTATAGTCAGGTAAATCACAACAACCAAATGCCAGATACGGAGCATCTGAATCCCCCCTCCCATCCGACTCACTTCGGACAGAAAAGTGTTGAGTGCAGCGAGGATTCGCTGGTGAGCACTTCCCGCACGATAATGGCGGACTCTACTACGCTATCACTCTCTCTCTCTCTCTCTCTCTCTCTCTCTCTCTCTTGTCAAATATTGAGTGGATTTTTGTGGGATTTCTGTATAATTCCCTCTATGGAGAAGAAAAAACAAAAGAACATTGCCTTTATCGACTGACAGAATCTCTATAGATGACTGGGATGGAATCTCGATTATCAGAGGTTTCGCGTATATATCCAAGACAAGTATCATATCGAAGAAGCGTATTATTTTATCGGTTATGATGACCAGAGTGGTCTCTATACGAAGCTACAGAAAGCTGGATTTATCGTTGTTTTTAATCCTCATAAAGAGTCTCAAATAAGTTCAAAAAAATGAAATGTCGATGTGAATCTTGCATTTCATATGATGCGATCACTTATAGAAGATGACTTTTCTGAGATTATGCTCATCTCGGGGGATGGTGACTATAAGCCAGTGGTAGAGTATCTGATAGAGAAAAATCGATTTCTCAGAATACTTGCACCAAATATGCAATACTGCTCAAGTCTCTATAAAAAATGGGCAAACTTCCCGAAAAAATATATATCCTCATTCTCGGATCTAAGGAGTACACTAGAATATAAAAAAAGAGAATCTCCGCAAACAAAAAAGGGATCCCCGCGGCACTAACACCTTTGAGGACACACCTTCCATTCTTGATACAGAGGTATCCTATCATTTTTTCTCAGAATTGCAAATTTTTCTTCTATTATGCCACTCATACCCATCGTCGATGAAGACGATAACATCAAAGAATACAAGGAATACTGAACTCTCGCTCCCGAAGATATCTATCGTGTCTCGGCCCTCTGGATAACTAATTCTCAAGTCGAGATCCTGATTGCTCAGCGGCATAGATCCAAGAAGCATCATCCACTCCTCTGGTGACCTGCAGTCGCTGGTACCGTCGAGAAGGATGAAACCTATCTCGAAAATATAATCAAGGAAACTGAAGAAGAGATCGGAATCAGATCCATCGTTCCCGCCACATGACCCAAGACTCAGACGAAATCAGGATACCTCCACTTCACACAGTGGTTCACGATCACTCTTGATCTTCCATTGACGGCATTCACTCTTCAGCCTGATGAAGTCGAACAAGTCCGATGGATATCTCCAAAAGGCCTCAAAAATGAATACTCCCAACACCCAGAAAATTTCGTTCCATCATTCTCCCTTATACTCCCACTATTTCTCTAGTATTCCTCACTCTTAATTCCTCACTCTTAATTCCTCACTCTTCACTCCTTATGATCCTCGCCTCTACCATCCGACAGAAATATCTCGACTTCTTCCAGAGTAAAAATCACGCGATCATCCCATCGGCACCACTCGTGCCTGAGAATGATCCTTCAGTGCTCTTCAACACTGCTGGTATGCAGCCACTTGTGCCATATCTCCTCGGAGAACCGCATCCGCTCGGAAAGCGCCTCGCCGATGTGCAGAAATGTGTGCGCACGGGAGATATCGATGATGTTGGGGATGATACGCACCTCACATTTTTCGAGATGCTCGGGAACTGGTCACTCGGTGACTACTTCAAAAAAGAATCGATCGCGATGAGCTGGGAATTCCTCATTTCGAAGGAATGGCTCGGACTCGATCCTGAGATGATATCTGTCACAGTATTCGAGTGAGATGCGAATGCTCCACTCGATACCGAATCCATAGAAATCTGGAAAAATGTCTGGAAAATGAATGGGCTCGATTTCGGTGATGAGAGGATCGCTCGACTGCCGGCTGAGGATAACTGGTGGGCAGCGGGGCCTACCTGACCGTGCTGACCTGATACCGAGATATTTTACTGGATGGGAGAAGGGAAGCCACCACGAGGATCGAATAAATGAACTGATTCCAAGATGTGGATGGAAATCTGGAACAATGTCTTCATGCAGTACAATCGTCTCGATGCCAGTACACTCGAGAATCTTCCTGCTCAGTGTGTTGATACTGGTATGGGACTAGAGCGTATCACAACGGCACTGAATCATTCTCAATCAGTCTATCAGAGTGACCTCTTTGCTCCAGTAATCACTCGTATTCATGAGATATTCGGAACGGATGAGAAGGAGAAGGTGAACTGGGATATGACGCGTCGATCAGCTCGCATCATCGCTGACCACCTCCGTACTGCGACGCATATGATCGCAGATGGTGTCACTCCGAAAAATGTGGACCAGGGATATATCCTCAGACGTCTCATCCGTCGAGCGATCCGTGAAGCGTACAAGATGGGATATGAGAAACCATTTGCTGCTGATATTGCTCAGATATATATTGATCAATTCTCAGGGATTTATACGAGCGTCCGCGACAATGCAGAAAAAATCAAGAATGAACTGAGTATCGAAGAAGGGAAGTTTAGTAAGACTCTTAAGGAAGGATATAAGGAATTTGATAAGATATTCTGAAAGGCAAAATTTATTGATGAATCTAACTTTAATAATGAGACCCTTTCCAATAAGAGAGGTATCAATTTTAATGGTAAAGATATGTTTCATTTATTTGATACATTTTGATTTCCACCTGAGATGACTCTGGAGATTTTACGAGAAAGGTTATCCTCATCATCTATCGCTGAACAAGTTAAAAAAGAAAGAGAGGAAATTTGATTGAATTGAGAATATTTTGATGAAGAAATGGTAATGAATGAATTTAATGAAGCATTCACTAAACATCAAGATCTTTCTCGTACTGCTGCAGCAGGGAAGTTCAAATGAGGACTCGCCGATGATGGAGAGGAGACGACTGCTCTTCACTCAGCATGTCACCTCATGCTCGAGTGACTTCGTCAGATCCTCGGCACACATGTCCACCAGGCAGGATCCAATATCACGGCTGAGCGTCTCAGATTCGACTTCACGCATCCTGAGAAGATGACGACCGAGCAGATCGCACAGGTAGAAGCATTTGTGAACCGATGAATATCCTCGAATCTCACCGTGACGATCACGAATATGGACAAGAAAGAAGCACAAGTGCAGTGAGTTTCAGGCTCATTCTGGGAGAAGTATCCTGATATCGTGAAGGTCTACTCTATGGTCGGTGCTGATGGAGTCGTCTATTCTCGTGAGCTCTGTGGTGGTCCTCATGTCGAGAACTCGAAAGAGATGGGGAAGTTCAAGATCATCAAGGAAGAATCCAGTAGTGCTGGGGTCAGGAGGATAAAGGCAGTGTTGGAAAAATAGATTAAAACTAATTGTATGACTCTAAAAAAGAATTTTTGCCAAATCTGACAAGAGTCAATATACTATGAGAAGTATATCATCCAATGAATTCCTTGCAGGACTATGGTTTTGCATGGTGCGTGATCATCAGATATTACTCGAACATCCGCATTGAGAAAGGCTCTCTATGAGAAATGAATTCCTAATCTTGCAATCGATTTTTCATGACATGGAGATAGCTCATCACATGCACCATCATCGATTCGGAAAAGAATAAATGAAGCAAGAGAAATTGCTTATAGATATCTTGATATGGATAGAGAAATTCAGATTATCTGATTTAGTATGAGCGGAGAGGTAGCGATTCGACTTACAGAAGTTTTTGAGGTACGTAACCTAGTCTTATTTGCCCCGTGAATATATCATCATCAGGCAATTGATATTCCATTTTGAAAGACATTTAGCACTCTCATCAGAGATGAAGAAAGTTGGAGAAAAAGTAGAGTATCTGAAATACTAGAAGGATATCGCGGTTTTCTTTTTCTACTCACTCCTGAATATGATAGAGTGATACCAGAGTGAGTAAATGAAATTATTATGGAGTGTGCCCCGATGGCCTATAAAGAAAGAATTATTATCAAAGATGCACCCCATATGATCTGAAAATGGATGAATGAAAATCCAGAAAGAATCCAAGATTTTATACATAAACTACAGTTAATATAAAACATTCAATCTTAGGAAAGTTTTTAGTTCTTTAGATTATAATAATCATGTACTCTATTTCATATATCCCCGAAAATATCACCTCCAGAACGAAGTGTCTCATTATGCTCCATGGGGTATGATCGAATGAGTGAGATCTTTTTAGTTTGAAGCAAAAATTTGGAGATGAAGTTATGGTATTCTCACTTCGATGACTATTCGTACTCTGACAGGATCGTTTCGCATTGTACCCAGTGGATTTCTCCACAGAAAAACCTCTATACAAGACTCAGGATGTAGAGACTGGATACAGAGAAATCATTACCTGTATCGATGAAGTGAGGACAAAGTATGACATCCCGTCAGAGAATATCTTCCTCTTCGGATTCAGCCAGTGAGCGATCATGTCCTACTATACACTCTGGCGGTCGCCCGAGAAGATTGGCGGTATTATCGCGCTATCAGGAAGGCTCCTCGATGAGATCGATACGGATACGGTCGATCCAGATGATTATGAGGGAAAGCGAGTATTTATCGGACATGGGGTCGACGACACAATGATCCCTGTGACGGCTACTGGTCCGACGAGCCTCTTCGCTCGAAAACTTGGTATCGAGCCGATAGTGAAGTTCTATTCGATAGGACATACAATTGCTCCTGATGAGATAGCCGATATCAGAACATGGCTCGGATAAAGTTTTGACTTATTTTCTTATCTCTATATATTTCACTCATGCTTCTCTCAAAACGTCTCATCACCTGGTCGGGCTTCATCCGTTCTACACTCGCATAACGGGCTGTTTTGAGTACTTCAAACACCCGTTTTTCGGGTGTTTTTTTATTCTTTGTTCACCTGGTTGTATAGTATAGTAAATTTGTTTGATTAAGACCAGTATTGTCATTCCGGCTTTATGCCGGAATCTATTTTCTGATGCTGGATTCCTGCATCACCCAGGGGAGTTTCTCTTCTCACTTTATGTGAGAATTCACCTTCTGCATAGGAATGACAAGAACATGAATTTTGTAGAGATCCTCGCTTTGCAAGGATGACAAAAAAGGAACTCCATTCTGATAGCCGCATACTATTGCTGATTACTTATTTACCTATTTTTTCCTATGTTCGATAAAAAACTTTTTTATGCGCTTTCGCTCTATATCACTGCGATATTCATGAGCAATCTCCTCGGTATGAAGACGATGCCATTTCTTTTCGGAACGCATCTCTCCTTCGCAGTATTCACACTGCCATTTGTCTTCATCACCACCGATGTGATCGGGAAAATCTATGGGAAGGAAATAGCACGACTCTTCGTCTTTCTCGGATTCTTCTCACTCGTCATCTGGACAATATTCTCACTCTTTGCAGATATCGTCCCTTGGTCAACTGAGACATTTGTCCGTATAGGGAATGCTTATGACACGATTTTCTCTCTCTCGATTCGTATCGCTCTCGCATCTCTTGTGGCCTTCATTGTATCAGAATACCTTGATGTCCTGATATTTTTCCGATACAAGAATCAGAAGAAATCCTTCTGGCTCGCCTCACTTGCATCCAATATTGTCTCGCAACTTCTCGATACCGCTCTATTCATGTTTATCGCTTTTGCGTGAGTATTCTCGACTGAGACAATCATCATGATGAGTCTCCCATGGTGGATCTACAAGGTGGGAATGTGAGTCCTCTACATGCCACTTTCCTACCTCGCACTTTCCTATTTTTCGAAACAACAATAACATGAATAGTACCTATCAAAATATCCTCAAGAAATTCTTCCATTCTGAGACGACGAATGACTATACACTCGAAAAAATCACTCATGCTTGCGCCTTTTTTGGCAATCCTCAAAATAGTTTCAAGTCAATCCATATCGCAGGGACGAATGGGAAGGGAAGTGTCTCGAAGATGATCTTCCAGATGCTGAAGGAGTCAGGAAAGCGAGTCTGAGTCTATACGAGTCCACACAATATCGATATCCGTGAACGTTTCGAGACGGCGAATTATTCAGTAGATTGACTCATTTCTGAGGAACGATTCGTCTCCTATGTCGAACAGATTGTCGCATATGGATGAGGACTCTCATACTATGAGAAGTGTGTT
>JAYUQR010000036.1:0-4967 GCA_043756665.1 Candidatus Altimarinota bacterium
TCCTCCTCATCCTCGCGAATCTCCTCTTCACGTCGCTCCTCCTGCTTGAGCCGATATTTTTCCGATATGTGATCGATAGTATCGTCACGCTCGAGAAGAGTCTCTCTACCGGAGAGATGCCAGAGACGCTCAAAAATACACTCCTCCTCTGGTGTGGAGTCGGACTCGTGATCATCGTCCTGAAACTTTTCATCACGATATATGCCGATCGTATGGCACATGAGGAGTTCAATACCATTATCAGAAGGTATTTTTCTCATACACTCTCACTCTCAGTCGGATTCCATACGGATACGAACTCGGGAAAACTCGGGAAAGAGCTCGTCAGAGGTGCGGATAATATTTTCTATATACTCCTGGAGGTATTTCGAAAATTCATGCCATCTCTCTTCACGATCATACTCCTCATACCCTGTATGCTCATACTCGAGTGGAGACTCGGGAGTTTTGTCGTCATTGCGGGGCTACTCAGTACTACCCTCGCTCTCTGGGCAACGACCAAAACTTTTCGAAATCAGGAACCGATCGAAAAATACTATACCGGACTCTCGGCTCACTATATTGATACCTACTCGAATATCCTCGCAGTGAAGAGTTTCACTCTGAGAGATGATCGTATGAAGACACTGAATACTCTCCTCGATCAGCGACTCGCACTCCAATATCCTGTACTGAAATGGTGGGGAATTATCATCAGTTTTACCCAGATAGCGACGGTCATCATCACGATCGGAGTGATCGCACTTGGATCATTTCTCTATCTTGATAGACTCATCACAATCGGTCAGATCGTCATGTTTATCGGATATTCTACACTCTTTCTCTCCTCGATCGAGAGTATTATGTGGTCACTGGATTGATTTTTCTGGCGGATCCCTGCAACGAGGGAATTTTTCGATACGCTTGAGACAAAGCCGAGAGTCACTGAAGTGAAAAATGCGAAAAAACTCACACATGTGAAGGGAGATATCCGATTCGAAAATGTCGGATTTTCCTATGAATCTGACCGAGAGATCCTGAGGAAAATCTCATTCCAGATTGAGGCAGGGAAAAAAGTCGCATTCGTCGGGCATACCGGCTCAGGAAAGACCACCGCGACCAATCTCCTCCTCAGATTCTATGATATCCAGTCAGGACAGATCCTCATCGATGGTATTGATATCCGTACCGTCACGGAGGACGCCCTGCGTACTAATATCGGAGTCGTATTTCAAGATAGTAGTCTCTTCGATGCGACGATCCGTGAGAATATCATCCTCGGTGAGAAAAAAGTATCGAGAAAACGACTGGATGCAATCATCGAAAAATCTCATATCAGAGAATTCATCTCGAGACTTCCTAACGGACTCGATACGCTCGTCTGAGAACGAGGAGTGAAGCTCTCAGGAGGAGAGAGACAGCGACTCGCGATCGCTCGAGCATTCCTGAAGGATGCTCCGATCCTCATCCTCGATGAGGCAACCAGTGCCCTTGATGCTGAGACAGAGCGATATCTGCAGGATTCATTCGAGGAACTCATGCAGGATCGCACCACGATCATCATCGCACATAGGCTCTCGACGATCAGAAAGGTGGATACGATATTCGTCTTTCGAGATGGTGAGATTGTGGAGGAGGGAAGTTATATATCTCTTCTCGAAAAGGGAGGATACTTCTCGGATCTCGTGCGAGCTCAGACGGATGGGTTTATCGAGGATTAGTAACTTCTATTTCTTATGTGATTCTTTTCATTTTTTCAGAAACAATCTTTAAATCCAAAGATCCTTACTCATATTCAGAGTATTGGTATATCTGAAGTTGAATTTGTGGATTTTCTTTCGAGTTTTCCTATAAGTGATCCATATAGATATGCCAATTCTTCCCAGGGATGAAATGCATTTCTCTCTATCATGTGAACGAAAGAGCAGTTCTTCAATTTCTTTACTCTGAGATTCCAGCTTATACAGAAGTATGCTCCTGAAAAATTCGAGGATATACTCTTTTCTGAGAAAATTATTTTAAATTGATTTGTCTCATATGAAGAACTCATAAAATCTTGTGATTTTTTCTCGTCAGAATGAATCAAAAATCCATTGGAAAATATAGAAAAGTATGGATACAATATATTTTATCGAGGATGAAAAATACAGAAAGTTATTGATAAATATGAATATATAAAATCTCATCCGTATCTTACTTGAAGGATACAAGATCCACTCATTTTTACTCTAGAGAGTACAGATTCTATATCTATCACGCGGATTCAGGAAGAGCTAGAAATCTATAATGAATGTGACGCGATGGATATATTCTTTTCTGATATTAATCGATTTGGTATTATATCAAAATGAAAGGAGAAGTTAGCAATATTTGAGGAGCTTGGTTATTCATGTATACAAAGAAATAAATATCTTAGGAAAAATTTTATTAGTGTTATGGATTATCACATAAGTCCTGTTCACCTAAGAGATATATTATCAAAATAAAGTATTTCTCTGCATTAATATTAAATTCACTTCTATTATGTTTCTCTTCCTCACGATCTTCTTCAAGCTCATCCCACTTTACTTCATGATCTTCCTCGGCTATATAGCTGGGAAGAACCTCCAGGTAGAGAAGTCAAGTGTCGGGAAACTTCTGATCTATATTATCTCACCGATTGTGATATTTTATGGTACCTATACGGCACCTCTCGAGCTCGAGTATTTCATGCTTCCCGCGCTCTTTTTTATCATCGCATCGATTATTGCTCTGAGTTTTTATTATGGAGTAGGATATTTTTATAAGGATACTCGTACTAATATCCTCGCGTTTACCGCAGGAACAGGGAATACTGGTTACTTCGGGCTTCCAGTGATATCGGCAGTACTCTGAGAAGGTGCATTTAGCATCGCAGTCCTCTCGATACTCGGGATAGTCCTCTATGAGAATACGGTCGGATTCTATCTCACGGCAAAAGGGAATTTCTCGACTCGAGAGAGCCTCATGAAGGTTATGAGGCTTCCGACGATATACGCCTTCCTCTTCTGAATCATATGTAACGTTTCGTGAATAGAGTTCTCTGAAATACTCTCGAATATGATACTCCAGTTCAAGTGAGCTTATACGATACTCGGTATGATGATCATTGGTATGGGACTTGTCTGAGCAGGATGGAAGAGTATAGATCTCTGATTTATTGGATGGACATTTCTCGCGAAGTTCATTATCTGGCCGATTCTGATATTTGGGATTATTTCTCTCGATACGAGCCTCTTTCATATTTTTGCTCCAGAAGTCCATAAGGTCCTCATCCTCATGTCGATTGTCCCACTTGCTGCCAATACTGTCGCTATAGCGACTGAGCTTAAGACTTATCCAGAAAAAGCATCGGTAGCAGTACTCATGAGTACCCTCTTTGCACTCTTCTTTATCCCTCTTGTTGTCAGTTTTCTCTAATGTTTCATCTCACTTTTCCTGACATCTCGCATAAGTCTAGCTATAAAAAAGACCTCAAATTGAAGTCTTTTTTCATTAATTAAACTAAACTTCTTCGTTATCAAGTTTTTCTTTTGCTTCTTCATGAGTGACAGGTCGACCCATAGAGATGAGTTTCACGATACCGAGACCAATGATCCAATACATCAATATCGCGAGAAGTGTGCTCCACTCGAAGACAGTTCCTTCCACGACAGGTGTGGGGAATACGAGACGAAACGGCTCTACGAAAACGCTCGAGAGCTTATAGATCATCTGTGTGAAATCAGCTCCCGTATTCGCCTGGAGAACCTTTAGGACAAATCTGAGTATGAGAAGTATCTCGAGTATAGAGACGATGTACCAGATGACTCGCGTGATGCGAAATATCTGTTTTTCTCTCGTGCCAGACTGAGTATATGAATCCATAAGAAGAAGGGTAAAAATCTGAAACATTCGAACGAGCATTTTACTCTTTATTTTCTCATTAGCAATAGATTCATTGTCCCGTCATTTGCGTGCAATCAGTGGAGAGAAATTAGCAGGAAAGATTGCATAGAAGAAAAAATAGATATAATAATAGTAGCTTATTATTCCATACAATTCATTGTTCCACCTCACTTTCCCCGACATCTCACACCGATCTCGCTATCTCGAAATGATCGAGGAGTGGAACCTCGAGAAATATCCTGACACTGATGTCCCGAATCGACTCTTTGTCGGGAAGGATTATGGAGAATTCCTCAGTATTATCACAGAGGATCTAACCGATAATCAGAATGGAGTCAATAGCACTCTCTTATTCTTCATGGATGATGAAGAGATTCTCTGAGCCATACAGATACGTCATACTATAGATCATCCACGGCTCTCACTCGAGTGATGATGTGGTGGACATATCGGTTACTGACTTAGACCGAGTGCGAGAGGGAAGTGACTCGCAAAAGAAATGCTTCAGCTTGGTATCATCGAAGCTCGAAAACTCGGAATTCAGGATATTCTGATCTCTGCTCTCGAGGAATGAGTCGCATCATGGAAGACGATCGAACGACTCGGTGGAGTATATATCAAAAGCATTGACGAAGATGGGAAAAATCTTAAGGTGTACTGGATCAATTCATGAAAATAATACTCTGCTGTCATCGTGAAGAAATAGGGAACTTTTTGACTTTCCATCTTTCTCGATATATACCTAATATATCCACTATGGCGAGTATCACTCTCGAAGATGTCCCAGATACATTCATCCAAAAGTACGGTACCACGATCCGATTCAGTGCCTTCACTGTGACTCCTCGGAAACAGTCTTTTCGTGAACGCATGGAGGATCCATCGAATACGAGCCATGGACCATATACTCCCGAAGAGTTTCTCGCTATCCAGAAATCTTGGAGATAATGAAAATATTCTACAAGAAATCATATGAGAAAATGTATCGAAAACTTCCTCTTGTTATCAAAAATAAGGTAGATGAACGGATTCTCTGGTTCCGCGATAATCCCTTCCATGAGCTCCTCCTGAATCATGCTCTG
>JAYUQR010000037.1:0-4966 GCA_043756665.1 Candidatus Altimarinota bacterium
CACTCGTCGAGAAGATATTCATCGATCTCTACAATAAGTGACTCATATACCGTGGTGAGTATATGGTGAACTACTCTCCTGCTCTCGAATCTGTCATCTCTGATATCGAAGTCGAACATAAGGAAGTCGATGAGAAAATGTACTATATCAACTACTTTGTTTCAGGAAGTGATAAGGAACTTCTCGTCGCGACGACCCGTCCCGAAACACTCCTCGCAGACCAGGCGATCGCCGTCCATCCGAAGGATAAACGGTACAAGAAACTCATCGGACGATCTGTCATACTCCCGATTATTAATCGTGAGATCCCTATCATCGCGGATGAGACGGTCGATATGGAGTTCGGCACTGGGGTCGTGAAGATCACTCCAGCTCATGATCCTACTGACTTCGAGATGGCGAAAAGGCACGATCTCAGGACAGACTATCGAGTCATCGATAAAAATGGTATCATGACGAAAGAAGCTGGTATCTTCGCAGGACTCGTCGCGACAGGTGAGGCTCGTTCGAACATCGTCGAACTCCTCAGAAGCAAGGGAAATCTCGTAAAAATAGAGCCATACACGCATAAAGTAGGGTTTTGTGAACGGAGCCACTGTCGTATCGAGTCCGTCGTCTCGACACAGTGGTTCGTCAGAGCGAGTGTCATGGCGGAGAAAGTGATTGCTGGATACAAGAAAAAAGATTTCGAGATCATCCCTGAACGGTTCAATAAGACCTTCGAAGACTGGATCTATAATCTCCGTGACTGGTGCATCTCTCGACAGCTCTGGTGGGGCCATCAGATACCCGCCTATTTCGATACCAATACGGGGGAACTCCTCGGAGTGACGAGTGATCCGACGGATCTCTATATCAAGCAATGTGAAAAATACGATATTCCTGTCAACACCCTTACTCTACAAGATCTGAAAGCTTCTCAGAAACGAAGAAATTCGGATGAAGTGTGAGTACCGCAGTGAGTCGTATCTGGTAATACGACGAACGAGGAAACGGGACACTGAGTTCGAAGTACGAGTTTTTCAGAAGCTTTCATAAGAAGGGATGAGGATGTATTGGACACATGGTTCTCGAGCGCTCTCTGGCCATTTTCGATACTCGATTGGGACTTCGATACACCTGCTGCTCTCTTCGAGCAATACTACCCTGCCGATGTCCTCGAAACGGGTCATGATATCCTCTTTTTTTGGGTGATCCGTATGTTCCTCATGGGCTATGAATACACCTGAGCGACTCCATTTCGGAAGGTCTATCTCCATGGCCTCGTCCTGAATGAAGATGGGAAAAAGATGAGCAAAAGTGCTGGAACGGTTATCGATCCTCTCACCATCATCGAAAGCCACTCGGTGGATGCCCTCAGGCTCGCGCTCGTCCTCGGGAATACTCCTGGAAACAATCTGAATTTCATGATCCGAGATGTCGAAGAATATGGACTCTTTCTCAATAAACTCTGGAATATTATCCGTTTTACCTGGATGAATGTCGGTGATATCACAGAAACTCGCGATGCACTCGAGAAAAATATCCTCGAAAATACGGAAAAACTCCTCCCGTACGAACGATGGATCCTCTCACGACTCTCCTCTACTATCGGGAAGTTGACAGCAGGAATGGAAGAATACACATTCTCATCGAGTGGCATAGATCTCCTCTCATTTATCCGAGATGAATTCGCAGATTTTGCCATCGAAGCCTATAAGATCGAGAAAGAGGTAAGTATCCTCGGCAAGGACGTGATGAAGCTCTGTACCCTCGATATCCTCGCACTCCTCCATCCCTATGCCCCACATATTACCGAGACGCTCTATGGATTCGTCACGAGTGGAAAAATACTCATGACCAGCGACTGGCCGAAAAATGTTTTCGCAGTAGAGAAAGAAAGTGAAAAAATCATGGGAATCGTGTTCGATATCGTGCGTACCATCAGAAATATCAGGGCAGAGTCGAAGATACCACCATCAGAACTCCGCGATATCATACTCATCGTTCCGACAGGATTCCGTGAAGGGATCAGTGCAAATAGCAGGATCATCGCATGACTCGGACGGGGCGCGACGATCACATTCGATACGAAGCCTCTGCGATGATCTGGATTCGCTTATGGTGTCATCCATGGGATTGATATCTATGTCGATGCCCATATCGATGGGGAGAAGATCGAGGAGGAAAAACTCCGTCTCCAGTGACAGATAGAGGAAAAAAAACAGTATATACGAGTACTAACTACCAAGCTCCAAAACAATGCATTCCTCGCACATGCCCCAGAGAATGTCGTGCGTGCTGAGTTGGAGAAAAAACACCATACCGAGCACGAGCTCTCGAAACTCGAAGAGAAATATAAGAACCTCAATGGGGAGGATGAGTAGATTATTGGAAATTATATGGTATCAGATGTCCCCTAAGTAATGAACTATCTAGGCCTCTTGAATGCTCAGACTGCATCGTAATATCTTAGAATAAACCACCTTATTCCACTTGTAAACGAAATTTATAATCATCCTCTACGAAACGTCACTTGAGAGCCGAGAGACATTTGATCGTATTATTATGCCAGTTGGCATTCGAGGATGCATAAATCGTTCATGTAGGATTCCCCCATCGGGAAAGTTCACTGACTTTGGTATATTTCGAGAGGAATTTATTATTAAATGTCTCTGCCATCCAATCAAGTCACTCACGGGGACTCTCGAAATTATAGACACTTCCATCATCGGTATTCCCTATATTTCAGATATTGTAGCTTGTCTTGAGGTTATTCCCGAGTGTTGTCTCAGAGAGTCCGACACAGAGGAGAAAACTCGGATCTATATGATTCTCGAGTGCGATATCGACCCAAGTATCCCAATCTCGAAAATCTGGAGTTGCATAGGTATCGAGGAGGTAGCGCTGTCGAGACTTCTCCGATTGTCCCTTCAGTGTGAACTTCACTTCATACCCACTGAGATTGACTCCAGTACCAAATGACTCCACCGTATCCGTCAGGAATTTTTCCTGATAGCGCGTGGGAAGTGACTCATAATCGACTGGAGCCAGTGAGATGACTCTCAGTGGATCGATCGACTCAGTTCCATGCCATACCTCGAAATGGAGATGTGCCCCACTCGTCATGGGTCCTGCTCCCGGAGTACCTGGCGCACCTCCACTCTTGGCGATGATCTGTCACTTCGTGACAAACTGATACGGGAGGACACTGATCTCTGAGAGATGCCCATACACAGAAACATATCCATCAGGATGACGCAGTGCCAGATAGGAGTACCCTCATGGTGCAGGTGGGAGGATATAGTAGACATACCCATCCATGGCTGCATATACAGGACTTCCCTGTTCTGTTGCTATATCGATAGCATCATGCTGACTCCCGAAGAGATTATAGTAGTATGCGTCACGAAAATATGTAGTGATTCTATTTGATACGCTCGGCCACTGCATGACATTCGTCGTGCCCGTGAGTATTTCCATTTTCTTGAGTGTTCGTTCATTCCGATAATATGCGAGCATTCTCGAACACTTTTCGACATCCCTGGGGCTTTTTTTGACGACAGTACAGCCATTTTTTTCGAGGATTGTATCGAGTGAGGCGTTATAGGAAGCATTAGCATCTTGCCAAGCGTGTTCTATATCTTGCTGAGCCTGTTGTTGAGAATCGATATATTTCTGAAAAAGACTCTCTTGTCACTCGGTTATGAGTAAGAGTTTTTCTCGCTCCTTTTTTTGGATCTGGAGATTGGATTTATCCCGTTCGAGAACATCCTGGAGATTATTGAGCTCGATAATCTCTTCTCGAGTGGTGAGTGTTAGGGTATAATAATCTTTTATCAGGGACTTATACTCATCGACAAATTTCTGACCCAATTGGCTCACGAGAGATTTATATGTTATATCAGAAAGGATTGAGTCAGTAGGAGCGTCTGATAAGATGAGTCATTGGAATATGTCCACTGTATTATCAGATCCATATATCAGTGATCACTCCGAGTGGATATTGGCTAAATAATCGAAAATAATGGTACGATTTTTGACTATTTTTCGCTTCAGTTGGAGTGAATTGATCTGGAGATCCTGAACTTTTCATTGTTTCGCATGCAGTGCCCCTTCACTTTTATTGATATTTTCAGTTGTCTTCGCTATCGATTCATCGATATTCGCGATGGTCCCTATAAGTGAATCTTTTCTTTCCGTCATCATATTCTTCTTTTCTTCATAGGATTGTTGGACCAAGTTGAGTTTTTTCCTGAGTCCATCGAGCCCATTCATACGATACTCATTCTTGAGGAGATCCTCTGAACCTGTATGATTAAATGGAAGATCTTCGAAGAGGATTGTATATTCTTCTTCCTTGAACGAATCAAAAATCCTTCCTGAGGTCCTGGTATCGATAGCAGTTGCAATCATCGGGAGTATTCCTCAGAAAAGGAAAAGAGAGATAAGGAGCTTTTTAGATTTCATACATCCATGCTAGCATAGATTCTGGTAGAGAGCAAAATAAAAACAATAAAAGTGAAAGGAAAACACTTGCACAATGAAAAGAGTATTTTCAGGTATGAAAAATCTATACCAATCACTCTTTTTCCTTATCAGTAGGTCATAGTTCCGAGAAAAATTTGGCTTTTTTTTGTAACCAATCTTTTGATTGACGACACAAGAGTACTTCATCTTTTTTATTTGCAAGAAACTCTTTAATTCATTCTTCGAGAAAAATCGTATTTTGACTTCCCTTCACATATACGATAGTCTTTCTATCCTTTTTTTCGCGGAGCATTTTCTCTATTTTTTTTCATAGAACTAGACTCGAAAGAGACTGCTCAGTCTGGAATTTTTGACACAGTATCGGAAATATATATTTCTGCATCATCGGTCATACGAGAAAAAACTGAATATCATGATGAGTATCGACATGTTCGAGAATATAGTGAGCGAGCTCTGTATGTATTTTTTCACTATGACTTCCGAGTTCACGCATATC
>JAYUQR010000038.1:0-4927 GCA_043756665.1 Candidatus Altimarinota bacterium
CGGCAGGCACAGCGATCATGATCAATATTATCCTTTTAAGTTTTTGTTTCCAGTGTCTCAGTTGGATATATCATTTTTTATATCGAAAAATGAAGTTCTATAATTCAGCTCCATAAGGATTATCCTTCATATTCCTTAGAAAGACTTATTATATATTCGTAGATCTCTGCACCACTGGCAGTTTTTATAGAGATGAGATTGATTTGATTATTCACAAAGTTACCCGAACGGAGAGGGCTCATCTCGATTATCCTATCTCATAATAAAGGAATGGCAAACGATGTCGCAAGTGGCGTCTGGTTCTCTGTTCCTATGCGAGTAAATCCGCCACGCAATTCCATATACGGATAACTTCGTGGACCGTTTGGATTCACTATGGCTTTTTCATGGAGAAAAAAATGTATCTTTTGATTTCCTTTGGTTGCTCATATCTCATCATGGGTGACCAGTACTTTGCGAATGAACTCTTCCATATCGGGTCATCAGTGCATTTTCATCCTGAGAGTAGTGATAATCTCATAGTCTCATGCCAGAAGGGGTATCTGTGGGACTCAGAGGGTCCATCTATGCGACCATTCTGGAGATGCCGTATCAGAAAAATCGAGTATCCCATATTCTTGCCCGAGTACATCTAAGCTTCGAAGAATCTGAGAGAAATTCCTCACCTGAGTTGATTCATTATCATTTATAAGATAGCGAAATGAAATCAATTCAGTTCATATTCAGCGAATAAACATAGTGTATTGTGTATATCATCATTGAGTTTGAGTAAGCATGACTGCTTCTAGTCAATGGAAAAGAATGATCTCCTCAGAAGTAAGCCCCGAGTATGTCTTACCGGTATAATCATGTTCATACCAATCATATATTCCACTTCCTGATGCTATCATTCTATCCTTCTTCTCGATGAATAAAGCTCAACCTATAGTATCTTCAAAGAGTACGCTTGCCCCACCTGTAAATACAAGAGTATTATTCACTTTCCAGTTAGATGGATGCTGTAATCGTATTCATAGTGTCGGATCTTCCCATGGACTCATAAGAGTCTCTGTATATTGAATTGTTCCAGTTCATACCGTTCAAGTTTCAGAGAATTGGACTCAGGTGACGCCCACTCATACTCATATATGTGGAAGTGGTACAGGTATGGTGGTCCATAGATAATATATACCTATAAAAGAACAGATAAGGAAAAGTGGAAGAGCTATGAGCAATATTTTACGCATAAGAAAGAGGATTATCTGGTAGGTCAAGACTTTTTCTGAAGGTATATCTTTATAAGCCAAGTGATGAGCATAATAAGGAGTATCGGCAGGAGTATCATGAGATCGAGTCGGATATTGCAGTCTCCGCTACAGTTTTTCATGATCCAGATATTGTAGAACGGGAAGGTCCCGACTATGAGGGCTATCATCCATCCGAGGATCTTCACGGGGAGGAGTACCAGCATGAGGATGATAAGGCCGACGGGTATGATAAGAATGAGAAGACTCATAAAGAAAAAGAAAGTAAGTAAGATCAGTATATCGGTCTCAGATTCTTTTTCCAGTTATTTTTTTCTGCGTATTCCTCGAAAGTTGAAATCTCAGAGAACTTCGCTATAGTAGAAGCATTATCATGAGGTATATACCTCGAAATTCTGTATTCCGCTCGAAAATTCGAGCAAGCTCTATTTTCCTCTCCATTTGAATTATGCAAAAAATCATCACTGGTATCAAATCCACTGGCTCATCACTCCACCTCGGAAATCTCATGGGGGCAGTGCTTCCATTTGGGAATGTCGCAGCAGGGAATGACGCCGCAATCTTCATCGCGGATCTGCACTCGCTCACGAGTGTGAAAGACGGCAAAACACTTCGCGAACAGACCCTCGAAATCGCTATAGAATATCTCGCGATCTATGGAGTCGATACTCCGATCACGATATTTCGTCAGTCGGATATCCATGACATCACGAAGCTCATGTGGATCCTCACGAATGTAACACCGTATTCACTCATGCTTCGAGCGCATAGTTATAAGGATTTCCAACAAAAGAAAGAATCAGATTTAATTGAGAGTTCAATTCTAAAATGACATATTGATGAAATTTCTGATATATTTTCTCTTGGTCAATTAAATTCAGAATTTGAGAAAGAGTTAAAACTGAAATCAGAGTGATTTGAACTTAGAAGAAATAAAGCAAATGAAAGTTTTCTTGAGAATTCTCAAAATCTTGAAAATAACCTCAATATGGGAGTCTTCAATTATCCAATCCTCATGGCAGCGGATATCATCGGCTATGATATCGATGCTGTGCCAGTCGGAGAAGATCAGATCCAGCACCTCGAGATGACACGAGATATCGTCCGCGCGTTCAATAAAACATATGGTAGGGAAGTCTTCAAAGAGCCAGAAGCGATAGTCCCGAAGAGTCTCGGGAAACTCCCAGGGATCGACGGACGGAAGATGAGCAAGAGCTATGATAACTTCATCGGAGTATTCGACGATGAGAAGACGATGAAAAAGCGTGTGATGTCGATCGTGACAGATTCACTCGGAATGGACGAAATTAAGAATCCTGATACGTGCAATGTTTTCGCTCTCTATCGGGTATTCGCCACAGCAGAGGAGACGACAGTACTCCGTGTGAAGTATGAGTCTGAGGGTATCGGATTCGGCTATGGTCATGCGAAGACCGCACTTCTCGAGATCCTCCAGCGATACCTGTCCCCGTATCGTGAAGCCCGAACGAAGCTCCTCGAAAATCCAGAGATCGTCGAGGCACGTCTTGCAGAATGAGGTCGAATCATGAATGCTCGACTGGATGCGAAGATGCGAGAGGTGTGTGAGGTGGTGGGAGTGAATTAATCAATTTTTCAATAATTCAATTACGAATAGATTTTGTATTTTCTCGTATTTGTCTATAATTCTCCTATGACTCAAGAACAAAAATTCATCTCGTACTTTCTGAAATCTGCCTATATGAATATGCATATGGAAGATGAAGCTGTCTACAGTGAGGATGAGTTGGCAGATCGATATAGATTGACCCTACAATGACTCACTGATGAGTGAGTACACCGAGATCTCATATTCAAATCCTAATGAGCAAAACAACTCCTTCATATCGTGATACAAAATATGGGATCCTCTCGATTGCTGAGATCGAAGGAGTGATTTTCGATAACCTGATCCAGACAAAAGCATATCTTCTCAGAAATTATAAAACACTTTCATGGGATATTGATACACTTCTTTTGATCCATACACTTTTTTGTGGAAGTCATTTCAAAGAAGCTGGAACATACAGGAAACATCAGGTACAACTCGGAGACTTCACCCCGATTCCATACTATGAGGTACCAATGGAGATGAAAAACCTCTCTGAAGACATACGAATCCGATCTGAATATATAAAAACAGAGAAAGAGAAAAAAGAACTCCTCGCCTATGTCATGTGGCGAATGCTCTGGATTCATCCATTTTTCGACTACAATGGGCGTACTGCACGACTCTTCGGGGAACTCTTTTTATTGAAACACAGTATGCCACTTTCTACCTTTGCATGAGCATCAAGAAATACCTTCACAGAAGCTATGAAAAAAGCCACCAAGGAATGAATTTTTGAGGACATCATAGAGCTTCTCTAGGCTCGCCTCGATGCGAAGATGCGAGTGGTGTGTGAGGTAGTGGGAATTCAATAGTCAAGGCTCAATATATCAATTACGAATAGATTTTGTATTTTCTCGAATTTGTCTATAATTCTCATATGACCCAAGAATAAAAATTTATCTCACTATCTATGTCTACTATAGAACTCACATCTCGAGAACTCAGCTCACAGATAGAGAATATCCAGTGGCTTCTCAATTCCGAGAAGTATACGGTCACTCTCTCTATAGTACCGAGAGTCGAAATGTCTCTTGCCGAATATCTCCGTTCAGGAATACACACTGATGAGAAATATGGACCTTTTGCAGATACGAGATCACTTTTTGCCTCTCTTGACGCATAATCTATGGAGATACTTTATACGAAACGCTTTCAGAAACACTACAAGAAAAATGATGCCTATATCCAGTCACAAGCGAAGCGAGCTATCGAGCTATTTCGAATAGATCCAGTAGATCCGACACTCCGCAATCATCCTCTTACAGGTGACTATCTCGGATATAGGAGTATCGATGTAACAGGTGATTTTCGTATCATCTTCACGGAGCTCTCGGATGGGAGGTATGAGCTCGTGGAACTCGTCGATATCGGGACGCATAGCCAGCTCTATGGTTAGGGAATGAATGGGTGGTCAGGGAAGTGGTGGGGTGAACTAATCAATGTTCAATAATTCAATTACGAATATGAATGAAGAATATATATTTCCCAAAGTAGATGTTATAAGTCTCTATAGAGAACTCGAATCGCTTTGAATTCATGTATGGGTTGATGGCTGATGGTGAATCGATGCGTTAATTTCTAAACAGACAAGAGAGCATGACGATCTTGATATTGTCATAGAAGGACCACACTTATCTCACTTTCTCGAATATGCTTCTAAAGTTGGCTATAGAGACCATCCACGTGATGATACCTGTGATTGGAACTTTGTCCTCGAAAATCCAAGTTGACTCCTTATAGATGTTCATGTAGTCGTTTTTGATGGAAATGGAGATCGAATCTACTGACCAAAAGAAAGATGAATTTTTTATCCAGCAAGTGCATTTAGCTGAATATGAACTATTGATGGTTTTTCTGTTAGATGTATAAGTGCAGAGAATCAGATCGAGTCACATACAGGATATACCCTTCGCGAAAAAGATTATCAGGATATTCGGCTCCTTTGCGAACATTTCAAAATTTCACTCCCTTTAAATTATAGATAATCAGATAATCAGATAAGCTCATATGTTCCAAACACTCAAAAAAGTCCTTCTCCTCCTCCGAGAGAGGA
>JAYUQR010000039.1:0-4884 GCA_043756665.1 Candidatus Altimarinota bacterium
GCCCGATCTGACTCAATATGGCATTTGCTGCTGCTGGCACATTGGTGGCACTACAGACTACTGCAAATGTATCGGCAGTGTCAGAAGTAAAAGCTTCTCGAACGCTCACCGTCGGGGCTCTCCCTGCAGAACTAGAAGTTATCACTATAGGTTCTTGTGTGGTGACATTTTTGACTACAACACTTTTAACTGTTGATGAGACAAATTGTGCAGATAGTATAGCTACTATCGATAGGGACTTGGGTCCCACAGATACTCTGAGAACTCCTACAGAGATTGCCGATGTACTCGACTCTCTGATAAGTGTATCTGATCTCACTCATGAAGCTCTCACAGTCACAGCTGATACTATGACTACAACAGTATTCACGACTGCAGGTACTGAGACCTCTGCTACAGATATCACTCTCCTTCCAAGTGCTAATATCACTGCCACAACCACTGTAACTGGAGTTATCCCTGTTGCTGCCGTTGCACAGGTCGTGACATTCACAGTAGCTGGATCATCATCTATCGATCAGGATCTCTTCCGAGCTACGGTCAATGGTACAG
Source organism: Candidatus Altimarinota bacterium (assembly GCA_043756665.1). GTDB lineage: Bacteria > Patescibacteriota > Gracilibacteria > BD1-5 > UBA2023 > STC-74. Next base: position 553 of record JAYUQR010000039.1, read on the forward strand.
ATTATGACTATACAGTGAGCAATGTAGATACAGATACAACTGTAGCATCTGCACTCGCTACTGCTATAGATGCGAATCCGAGCGTCGTATGTACGAGTATTGTGAATATCGTTACTTGTACTGCGACTCCAGCTGGAACGGCACTCACAGGTTTTGCAGCGACTCGCCTGCAAGATCCTTCAGCAGCTCTCAATACTGCTAAGTCAGCAGAATCTTCTCTTGTTGCAGCTAATTATGTTTCTTATGCAGCAGTAACAACTGCTCTTGGACTTCCAGAAACTACCAATGCTGAAATAGTTGCAAAAACTACAGCTCTCAATTCAGCTATTACAGGTCTTGTAACGGTACTTAGTGTTGCAAAAACTACCGCACATATTGCCCTTACAACTGCTCGAGCACTCTATATGGATGTTAACTATACAACTGGAAATTTGATTACATTAAACGGATTCAAGACTGCTGGAGATATAGCTATCGATGCTGCCACTAATCTTACTAGTGTGACTGCAGCTCAAACCGTAGCAACAACAGGAATGGCGGGAGTGGATGGAGCTGCCCCTATAGTCACTCTCTCTGGCTCTGCGACTCTCACTCTCGCATTCGGTGCTGTCTATGCCGAGCTCGGTGCAAGATGGGTCGATGGAGTCGATGGTTCTGGTGCCGCGACTGTCTCAGGGACAGTGAATACTGGTATCGCTGGAGTCTATGTACTCTCATATAAGAAGACTGATCTCGCTGGTAATATGAGCAATGTAGTGACTCGTACGGTCACAGTATCACCTGCTCCTGTATCTTCAGGTGGTGGAGGAGGAGGTTCATCATCATATATCCCTCCAGTAGTACTAACTGCTGCGACTGGATCGACACAATCTGGATCTACAGCGACTGGATCGACACAATCTGGATCTACAGTTGCTCAATTGGTTGTAGTAACTCCCTCATCGAATCCGAATATCGCTCAAGATACATTCGTAAAAAAGGGTGTTGATTCTAAGAAATCAAAGACTTTCACCACTACTAGTACTCTCACGAGAGGTACTCAGGTGAATATATACCGGATTCTTCCAAATGGTAAGATAATAAAGGTAGGAACTACTCGAGTTCTCTCAAATGGAAAAATTCGATTTGTGACAAAAATAGCAGGTACATACAAGTTGGAACAAAAACAAACACAGTAAAGAGTTATCAAAAGCGATTTGTCCCGTAAAAATCTCATCCCGAGTAATCGGGATGAGATTTTTATAAATAGTCCTATATAATCAATCTAGATTTACCTAATACCTATAGTGCTCTGGCTTGTACGGCCCTGATTGATCCACTCCGATATATTTCGATTGCTCAGTCGTGAGGACTGTGAGTTCTGCACCGATACGCCCGAGGTGGAGGCGAGCGACTTTCTCATCGAGGTGCTTCGGGAGGCGATAGACGCCTATTGGATATTTCTCCGTCTCTGTGTAGAGTTCGATCTGAGCGAGCGTCTGATTGGTGAAGCTATTCGACATCACGAATGATGGATGCCCAGTGGCACAACCGAGATTCACGAGACGACCCTCAGCAAGGAGGATGATCTTATTGCCGTTCGGGAGAGTGATATGGTCGACCTGAGGCTTGATATTGTCCCACTCATACTGTCGCATCGAGACGACATCGATCTCCGAGTCGAAGTGTCCGATATTGCAGACGATTGCTTCATCTCGCATCGCTATCATATGATCATGGGTGATGATATCCCGATTTCCCGTCGCAGTGACGAAGATATCAGCCTGACTCGCGACCTTATCCATGGTGACGACACGATATCACTCCATAGCTGCCTGAAGTGCACAGATCGGATCGATCTCGGTCACCCAGACGGTTGCTCCCATGCCACGAAATGCATCAGCACAGCCCTTTCCGACGTCACCATATCCACAGATCACGACGATTTTTCCAGCGATCATGACATCGGTTGCCCGCTTGATCCCATCGATGATGGATTCACGACATCCGTAGAGATTGTCGAATTTTGTTTTGGTGACGGAGTCATTCACATTGATCGCCGGGAAGGGAAGTCGTCCATTTTCCATCATCTGATAAAGTCGGTGAACTCCAGTGGTTGTCTCTTCTGAGACACCGATAATATTTTTCTGGATATTCGAGTACCAGTGTGGTGCAGTTTCTAGGCGTTTTCTGATCGAAGCGAATAGTACTCGCTCTTCTTCACATGTCGGATTGGCGAGCACTGAGAGATCTGTCTCTGCCTCACTCCCGAGTATGATGAGGAGGGTAGCATCTCCACCATCGTCGAGGATCATATTCGGTGTCCCACCATCGTGCCATTCGAAGAGTTGGTGAGAGTAGTCCCAGTATTCCTCTAGGGTCTCACCCTTGTAGGCAAAAACTGGCACTCCTCCTTCGACGATCGCTGCTGCTGCATGATCTTGGGTCGAGAATATATTACAGCTCACCCATTGGACTTCGGCACCGAGGGCCGTGAGTGTTTCAATGAGAACTCATGTCTGGATCGTCATATGGAGGGATCCTGCGATTCGAGCGCCTTTGAGCGGTTTTGTATTTCCGAATTCTTTTCGGAGCGCCATGAGACCAGGCATCTCTGTTTCTGCGATCGAGAGTTCCTTGCGTCCCCATGGGGCGAGAGACATATCAGCGACTTTGTAGTTCATAAAGGTAGTTGGTTAGAGAGTTGGAATGTTAGAATCTTGGAATCTTGGAGGGTTGGAATCTTGGAATCTTAGAGAGTTGGAATGTTTGGTAGAAAACCGACCGCAGTGTATGAGAAAACCTCATTTATGCAAAGAATTTTTCTCCAAATTCTCGAGTTCCGATTTCGTCGATCTGATCCTGAGTGAATGAATGATTCTGCCCACCCATAGATTGTATCTTGATCCCTCAGAGGATACTTCAGAGTTGTGCGGATTTCGTGATATTCCATCCACGGGAGAGTCCATAGAGGAGGCCTGCTCGATAGGCATCACCACATCCAGTTGCATCGAGAATATTCTTGATATACAGAGCCGGGATTCATATTTCGGACAATTCTGATATGATAATTGATCATTTTTTTCAGAGAGTGATAATGGCTGTATGTCCATATGACTGGCATATCTTCACGAAATCCTCTCCCACAATACTCTCGAACTGGACTCGCTCAGGCTCATTCATGATCGTGATGTGTGATTTCACTGCACACGACCTGAGTTCTTCCGCACTCAATATCCCCATAGCTTGACCCGGGTCAAAAATCGTAAATATTCCCCGATTGGTACACTCATTGACTCGACGGAGAATCCCTTCTCTCGAATCGGGTGCGACGATCGCATGAGAGAAACTGATATTTCCATGTGTCAGTTCGCCCGAAGAGCTCATAGCACCAGGATGGAATACGTTTATCTGACCATTTCCCCCATCACGGATGATATATGCCTGAGGACAATAACTCCCAGGAAGAGTCTGGATGAGCTCCGTCTGGATTCCGAGTTCCCTGAGTCTCACGAGATAGTCACTTCCATCCTCTCCGATCGATGCGATGACATGAGGATGTTCCCCGAGGAGTGCCAGCGAGTAGGCAATATTTGCGGCCGTTCCTCCGTATTCTTTGCGAATTGTGGGAGAAAAGAGTGAGAGATGAAGGTCAGATGTGGGAGTGTTATCCTGTGCACGAAAGTCACCTATCGTTTGGATAATCGTATCGAAGGCAACGGATCAAGAAATGAGGAGAGACATGAGAATAATTAAAAATTAAAAATGATAAATTATGAATTCAGGAAAAAACATTGAGAACATCTGTCATTTCGATCCCGAGTCCTCGGGAGAGAAATCTTGCTCAGTTGGGATGATCAAAAAATCGTCCCGATTGTATAAAAAAACTCGAACAAGTCGAATTTTTAGATCATATTCAATTCATCTTCCACTTGTGACGAGAGTTGTTTTTGTTCTTCTAACTCTTTCTTCCGTACTTCTTCAGTTATCGCTCCAGCTTGCAAATATGCTTGTTGCATTTTTCTCATCTGTGCTTTGGTGAGAGGTTTTGGTCGACCTCATCCCGATGGAGTATAGTCTCAGTATCACATACGGTTGTGAGTTAGATATTGGTTACAATTCAAGCTTATGTCATTCCGAGTGGAACGGAGGAATCCCTTTTTCCTGTAATTATGAGAAAGAACTTATTAAATTCGCATAAGGTGACCTTGAAAGGGATCCCGCGTACGCGGGATGACAAAATCAAGATTTTTTAATTTGTAAACATAACCTAGTTGGAGAGGAGGGCTAGTTGGGAGAAGTGAGATTACACCTTTTCGATTATACCTCCGAGTTTCGCGATCTTCCCGATGA
>JAYUQR010000040.1:0-4866 GCA_043756665.1 Candidatus Altimarinota bacterium
GCAAAACCAGATATCGAAACTCCCGCAGGGAACTATCGAGATGTCGTCGTAGTGACTGTAAGTGGTCAATTCTAATATTAGAAGATACTATAGATAAATGTCCCATCATTATGATGGGATTTTTTAGTAGTATACTGGAAAATATATGCACTATGTGCGAAGATATATATGTATTTTAACTTTCTATCAATACAAATATGAACTCTTCTACTATTTTTCGAGCTGCCCTTATCGGTGCCATCACTCTCACACTCTCTACAGGAAGTATCCTCTCAGGAGTCTACGCTTCTCAGATCGGTACTGGTACCGTTGTCGGATCTGGCGCTCTCACTACTGCAATTAACTGGAACGATACATTCGTCGGTTCGAGTGCCAGTGGTACCATCAATGGTATCCTTGTCACTGGACGTGTTCTCCCAGTTCTCAACATGACTATCTCTGGCTCTGGTACACTTGCACTCGGAAACCTCTCCAGTACAACCGCTTCTACAGGAACTCTCAGTATCGAGGTCGGAACCAATGCTCTCAATGGTGCCTCTGTCACAGGACAATCTACCAATGGAGGACTCCAAAATACATCCAGTGGAGATATCGTGATCAATTCACTCTCCGTCGATGGATTTGCTGATAGTTACAAATTCGTTACCGTCGCAGGTACAACTGACTCAACTGCTCCAGGATTTACTCAGTCAGGAGCCGTCAACACGGAGGTGAACAATACTACTAGTGTAACACTCTACACATCGACTAAGGCTCAACCACTTACGGGTGTCGATGACTTTACCTTTTCGATCGCAGCACAACCAAATGGACAGACACCTGCTGGTGACTATCAGGATATCGTAAAAGTAACTGTTGTAGGTAATTTTTAATAAGACCCTGTTTTTCTCAAAAGTCCTTATTTTTCAGGTAAGGACTTTTTGCTTTTTGAAAGAGTTTTTCTATTATTGATGGGAATAATTATTTTTTCATTTATGAGACCTTTGAGCATGTTTCGAATTTTCTGTCTTCTAGGCTTTTTTCTTCCCTATGGTCTCTATGCAATCTGAGGAAATATAGAGATAGGGGTATCTCCTCCACGGCATGAATTCAGTATCGGAACTGGGAAGACTGTTATACGAGAGATAAAGGTATTTAATAATTCTACTACCGATACCTATACTATACGACTGAGCTCATGAGATTGTGTCGCAGACTCGACAAATGGAACTCCCATATGTCACAATTACACTGGAACAGGCTCAGACCCAAAGAGTCTTTCGAGTTGGATGCGTTTTGAGTGAGATGGTCGATTTAGTATCGGGCCAAAAAAAGAAAGGATAATAAAAGTAGCCTTCATTGCTCCAGCAAATGCCCTTCCAGGATGACACTATGGGATTATATATTTCACTCCTGATGCCTGAATAGGTGAGAGCACAGTGACCATGGTGCGTCAACTCTGAGTCATATTTCAGGTGAATGTTCCCGGAAAGCTTATCTATGGGATCGATTTATGAGAAGTGGAGATAGAAACCCCTTTCTTTAGCGCACCGAATCCACTGAGTGAATTCTGGAAGAAGCCTAAAGATCGAAAGAATTGGTCAGGAGCACTCGAATATATAAAGACCGAATTTAATCCATTCTGGAATAAGCCAGAACTCGTGAATGCTGGTGATTTTCGAGTACATTTTTCTATCCCTGTAACCAACTCTGGGAATGTCGATGTGCGCCCTATAGGTCGTATCGAACTCTATGATGAGGACGATACCATCCTGAGAAAAATCGGAAAAGAATCTATCAAAACTCCCGAAGGTGTCTACCTCGGGGAAAAAATCGTCGACTATCTTCCCATCAATGACGAAGGAGGTAGTGTTCTCCCTGATGGTGATAGGAAGCGCATATATAGTGTCTACTGGAAGTGATTTGCCTATGAGACTGTCGAGGATGGGAGGATGGTCGTGAAGTTCCAGACTCCAGGAGAGTATTATTCAGCACTCTCTGCTGAGAATGCTGCGACTCTCTATCCATGGGAAAAGCTCAAGATCAGTATCGCAACACGGCATATCAAGGCAAAAATCGCACTCGAGTACTCGGGTGAAAATGGAGTAACTGTCCCCCTGGAACTCGAAAGAGATATCGTGGTACAATATAATTTTATCGATAAGGTCCTCAATTGGTGAGTGATTCTCCTCACGGGACTCATCATCATGATCGCTTGGATGATCATCCGCAGGAGGGACTCTCGTATCGAGGAACTCGAGGAGGAGACTGAGGAACTCGAGGAAGAGATCGATGAGCTCGAACATGCGAAGAAAACTGCGAGAAAAATCCTCGCAGAGAAAAAAACGAAACCGCCTCGAAAATCAACTGATACAACGGTCAAAAAAATGGAAATAAATCCTCCAGAATGAACAACGACGAATGAATGAGTACAAGCTCCTGAGTCTCCTAAAAAGACACCTCAAACTCCTCGAGCAAAAAAGCCTCCAGTCAGTCCATAGTATTATGGTCATTCCTGCGAATGCAGGAATCTAGATTCCGGGACTTCGCCCGGAATGACAAAGATACAGAGTTTTTTTATCCGATCACTTTCTCGAGGTCACTGATCTTCGAGATACGTATGAGCTCGATACCAGCTGGAGTATTTCCAGTATATTGTGCTGGGATAACGATACGAGTGAATCCGAGCTTTACGGCCTCTGTTATCCGTTTTTCGAGGAAATATATACTCTTCACGACACCGGTCAGTGACACTTCTCCGAGAAATATCGTCCGTCCGAGACTCACATCCGATCGAGAGCTCATCATAGCCGCGATGGAAGCAAGATCCACTCATGGCTCAGTGATCGTGAGGCCACGTCCGATATTGAGATAGACATCATAGCTCTCGAGTTTTACCTTCGTGAACTTACTCATGACAGCGATCAGGAGATCGATTTTTCCCTGGGAGATTCCTCGAGCGGAACGTTTCGGATAGCCGAATTTTGTATACGTCGAGAGGGATTCGATCTCGATGAGGAGCGGTCGATTTCACTCGATGGTAAAGGTCAGTGCAGATCCTGAAAGTTTCGTATTCTCGGGATCGATGAATTCGAGTCCAGGATTCACGATATCGACGAGCCCTCACTCTTCCATACGAAAGAGTCCTACATTATCTGCTGATCCGAATCGATTCTTGAACGCTCGGAGAATACGATAATTCTCTGTTCGCACTCATTCGAGAAAGAGCACCACATCGACGAGGTGTTCGAGTGACTTCGGTCAGGAGATCGAGCCATCCTTGGTCACATGACCGATAAGGAGGATGGATTTATCAGATTTTTTGGCGAGATTCATGAGGAGCTCTGTCATGATGCGTATCTGCGAGATACTCCCGGGGCTTCCCTCGATACGCTCACTCGAGAGGACTGATATCGAGTCGATGATGACGATACGAGCAGGATGGAGGACGAGGGTCGCGAGTATGTCATCGAAATTCGACTCAGAGATGAGGGCGATATTCTCACTCGTGACTGCGAGACGCTTGGCTCGCATCGAGATCTGTCCGATATGTTCCTCGCCTGAGACATAGAGTACTCGCTCCCCCTGACTCGCATACCACTCACTCATCTGCAGAGCAAGCGTCGACTTCCCTATCCCAGGCTCTCACGAGAGGAGGATGAGACTCCCTGGTGTGATCCCTCCACCGAGGACACTATCGAGCTCTCCACTCGAGCTCGCTATTTTCTCGAGGATATGATCCGCTCCCATCTGGATCTTCCCGACCTCGATATGTTTCCCTGAAACAGATTTTCATTTTTTTGAGTCGATTTTTGACTCCTCGAGCGTATTCCATTCACCACAGCTCGGACACTTCCCTACCCATTTCGGTGTACTCGCATGACAGGAGGAACAGATAAACATAGGAGGAGTGATTAGAATATAGATTTTAGGTTTTAGAGTCGAATTGGGTTTGTAGGGACAACCCTTGTGGTTGTCCAGTACCAGCATATTTGGTATACAATACCAACTACGTCTATCAGAATGGGACTTTTTCTCTTCTGAAACGGGGAGGATTGCCCATTCCCCTCATTGAGGGGTGGATTGCGCCAAAGGCGGAAGACTGGGTGGTTCGTTCCATTTTTCTATTCACTCCTATCCGTAAGGATATTCTTGATTTTACTATACTCAAACCCCTTTCTCATCAGCGCCGTGATAATCTTCTCGTGACTTTTTCGATCATTCTCAGTATATCGATTTTTATACTTTTGCACTTCTTTTTCGAGTGAATCCGTATCATCCAAAACCCTGAGATATTGCTCGATCTCATGACGGAAATATGGATATTTATTGTTCAAAATCAATCCAATCATACGCAATGATTTCCCTCGATGGAGGAGTGTCTCGATCTGACGGATGATGGCACTTTTCTGAGATTCCCAGTCTTCGAGCTCTCACAGATGCAGTTCGAGATACTCTCTCACGAGCTCACGAGCAAATCATTTTTTCTGGAGTTTCATCTCGATCTCACGCTTCCCTTTGCTGAGCGAGAGAAATGTCCACATCCACATCTGTATCATAAGTCGTTCATCGTAGTTGATCTCGGAGAGAAATACATCTATATCCACACATTTTTTCTTCGTGAGATACTCAGATATCTTTGCTCTCGATGGAGCATACCGACTCATGTAATTCGCGACGCGGAGTGTGAGGTTCATAGAGAAAGAGTATGAGTCAACTCTACTTTTTTCAGCGATGGAAAAAGCTCAAAAGAAAGAATTGACCACAGAAAGTATATATGCTACAATCTATCCATATCTCATAAAAATACAAATATGACCACTGATATCGTACTCATGGGACCACATGCACTCGCATCCTATACGTCTCGTCTCCAGGCACTCCAGG
>JAYUQR010000041.1:0-13904 GCA_043756665.1 Candidatus Altimarinota bacterium
AGCATCAGAAAATAGATTCCGGCATAAAGCCGGAATGATCGCGAAGCATACCCTTGGGGTACACAACTGGTCTTAATCAAACAAAATTACTATAAAATGAAATGAGAAATCCTGCCCTGAAAAACCCAGAGCAAGATGTCTCCTATCGTTGACATGACAGAAACCTATTTCTTCTTTTTTGCTTTTGGTGGTGGGGTAAGTGAAAGAGTGAGATTCACCATTCGTATGAGCTCTTCTCGATTCTCGAGCCAATCAGCATTTGCTGGAGCGGTATTTTTACTCCCTGGATATGCTTTGGTCTCAATATCATCGAAGTACTCGATCGTTTCAGGAAAAATCTTCAAAAAGAGGGTATTGTCACATACAAGAGCAAAAAGGCGATCTCAGGAATATATCCCAAATTCTCCGAACATAGCTTTTGCACGAAGACCCGGGATTCATTCGAGGCATTCGAGGAGGTAGGTGAGAGTATCTTTAGATGAGGACATGATTTTTTGGGCTATAGTGTTTCAGGAATTCTCGAGTCTTTGGATATATATTCAGTCGCTCTGCTTCATCTACGGTGAAGAAACCTATCTCGAGGCATTCATATGTTGGTGTGAAGTCAAGATATGCAAGACTTATCCTGTAGACAATATTAGCGACATAGAATTCCCTGTCTAGTCATTTGGCTGTATAAAAATACTGTGGCTGAGGATCAATATATTCTATCTCAAGTCACATTTCTTCTCTGATCTCACGTCTGAGTGTCTCTTCAGGAGATTCTCAGAAATCCATGCCCCCACCAGGGAGATCCCAGAGATTTCTCTCATTTCGTACGAGGAGAAACTTGCCGACACTATTCAGTACAAGGGCCTTTATGGAGACTCGGTAGAAATTATCAGGAATAGTAGACTGTTCCATAGGTAGAGTGATTATGATTCGATTATATGCACGGCTCTCCTGATTACAATAAATCCATATGCCCAGAGAAATGGAAGCCAGAGTGGCATGAGTCCAAAGAGACTATTGCGATCGAAGGTTTCGACTCATGTCGAAATAAAGAACATCTCAGAAAGGAGCATAAAGAAAAATCCTGATATATAGATCATGAGATCATGCTTTTCTCTGTAGAAATACTGTCCGATCAGAGTTATAAATATATATACTCCTGTGAGTATAAAGTCATCCTGAACGAATGGAATAAGTAAGATCATAAATATGATCGGAGATGATATAAAGATGAGGGATTGTATTTTTCTGAACATATTATGATTGATAGGTATAGATTGCGACATCACCCAGGGGATTTTCTCTTCTCATTATCATGAGAATTCACCTTATAAAGTCAGAATGACAAAGAAGGATACCACTCTGATTACTGCATCCTGCTTTCTGATAACTCGTCTTCTCACACGAATCCATCATGTTGCAGTTCGATGAGATGACGATATTTCTCACTCGTTTTCATGAGTTCACTATGATTCCCACTCGCGATGACAGTCCCATTCTCGAGCATATAGATACGATCGACATGCTGGATCGTCGAGAGCCTATGAGCGATGATAATCGAAGTACGTCACTCCATGAGCTTCTCGAGTGAGTCCTGGATGAGCCTCTCAGTTTCCGTATCAAGGGCACTTGTCGCCTCATCGAGGATGAGGATCTCAGGATCAGCCAGTATGGCTCGGGCAATCGCTATTCGCTGCTTCTCTCCTCCCGAGAGCTTCAGTCCTCGCTCTCCAACTTCTGTACTCCATTTTTTTGGGAGTGATTCGATGAAGTCGAGGATATTGGCTTCTTTCGCTGCTTTCTCGAGTTCTTTTTCGGTGATGCTATCTCGCACATATTCGAGATTATGCCGGATCGATTCATTGAAGAGAGTTGTATCCTGGAATACGCTCGCGAATCTCGATCGATAGCTTTCGAGTGTGAATTCTTCTATTCTTTTCCCATCGATTTTTATACTCCCACTGGTATAATCATAGAATCGCATCAGAAGTTGCACTATAGTACTCTTCCCACTTCCTGTATGTCCGATGAGGGCGATTTTTTCTCATTTTTTCACTTCGATATTCACTCACTTCAGGACTTCACGAGTCGTACTCGGATAGATGAAACCGAGATCTTGGAGAATGAGTGATTTTTTTATACCCTTGAATTCCTCTTTTCCATTATCCGTTTCAGGATGCATCGCATAGAGAGCTTGCATCTTCTCATATCAGGCTATATGGATCATCATCTCCTGTGAACCACGAAAAATCTCAAAAATAGGTCCATATATTTTTTCAGTAAAGCTGATAAAAAAGAAAAGAGTCCCAAGTGAGATCTGATCCTGCAATAGTAAGAATACTCATCACGAAAGAGTAATCGCTTGAGAAAGGCTTATCACAAATCCATCAATTCCATGAAATACGACCCAGAGTTTTCGGATATTATATTGAGCCTCTTGAGCCTTATTAAATCTTCCCTCGAGAATCATAGTTTCATGTCTTTCTCTCGCAAATATACGGATAACTTTTAGGTTTGTGAATGTATCGACGATACGATTAAATAGACCATCCCAGTAGGTATTTGCATTTCTTTGATTTTCGAATGCCATATTTCCAATACCTCTAATAAGGAAAATGGCTATCGGGAGGAGTATGAGAGAAATAAGAGTCATTCTCACATCTATAAATAAGCCTGATATTATCAATATAATACCTACAATGAATCGTGGAATGATCCAAAGAAGTCATTTATCTCCCATATCCCAGACTGCTTCGCTTGCTCGATCGAGCATTTTTTGTTTCTCTCCATGTTGCAGACTTATATGGTAATCTATAGGAAGTCTGAGCATCATTTTCATCGATTTCATGAGAAAATTAAACCAGTCTTTCTGTGTATAGGTCAGGAGAATCATGCCAAAAATATATCGAGCTCATACAGTAGCAGAGATAACAGCGACCCATATGATAATAATGACCATAAGATTCATACCGATAGTTCATCCAGAGATATCTGTTTCGAGTGAATCGATAAGAAGCTTATAAAAATATGGACTCGAAGAAAGTAGAAGAATATAGAGGAACATAGAGCCACCGATCTTAAGCCAATGTTTTTTGATGACTATTAGATGTGAAATTATATGTTTGAGGGTTGAGAGTTTTGTCATAATTTTTTGAGAGTTTCAGATAATTGATTGAGATTTTTTTGTTCGAGGAGAATATGTCATAGTTTTTCGTATTCGAGAGCATTATAGTACTGATGATTGTTTGCGGCGTACGGGAGAGGGATGATGATGAGTTGAATGTTGGAGTGTTGGAATGTTGGAGTGTTGGAATGTTGGAAGCTCGTGAGCTCAGCGAGTGTCGTCGCACTGCCACGAGTGATTGCAATGTCGGTATCGAGGATGAGGTGCGCGAGATCTTCCTGAGAAATCCAGTCGAGGAGTTGGATAGAGTCTTGGAGTCTTGGAGTCTTGGAGTCTTTGATTATTGTTTCAAAATCCTTCCACATATTAGTATTGAGCTTACCGAGGATGAGGATGATCTCATTCTCTTTGAGAATTGTTTCAAGATTCTTCAGGAGTTCCTCGAAAATCGCACGAGATCATTGACTTCCACAGATGGCGAGGAGGTGTTTTTTATCGGTTTTCCAGAATATGGAATGTTGGAATGTTGGAATGTTAGAATGTTGTACTGAAAAAATAGGAGAAAGGATTTGTCCGATCGTTTCACATTTATTCGGATCGAAGTATTTCTTCGCTGAATCGAATCCGAGAAATATCCGAGTTGCGATTTTCCCAAGGATCCGATTCGATCTCCCAGGAATTGTATCAGATTCATGGATATAGAGGGGGATTCCGAGAGACCAGGCGGCGATACCGACCGCGACGGATCATGGTCAGCCTTTCGAGAAGACTGCTACCCTCCCTTTTCAGATACCAATATCCGTACTTTTGTTGCCAAAAGTACCAAAAGCATCGGTGGTCGAAAAACTCGCTCCTTCTTGCTCTGCTCATCATTTTCATGTTATCTTCTTCGCTCAAACAGTTTCGCCCCCCGAACCCCCGTTTCACTGTATATCGACAGATATGTTCTTTAGTATTTTTCTCGCTTCCAATATTCCTCATATGAGTACAAAAGGATAGAGGAGTATCCTCGGGGATCGTGTTGTCGAGAGTTTGAAGGTAGGGATAGTGACGAATTCTATATGATTTTCCCTTGCTGCTTGTTCTTCTTGGGAGTTTTTGCCTCCGATCCAGAGAATATTTGATTGTTGGAGTGTTGGATTCTTGGAATCTTGGAGATACTGGATCACTGAAACAATCGGCTGGACGTGTCCACCAGTTCCTCCTCAGACGAGGATGATTTTCGGATATTTCGAGAGTGTTTCGAGGAGTTTTTGATGCATAAAATTAGCTTTCTTAGAAATTTATTCTTTTCACGACAGTATTTTATTTATTTCCTCCAATTCATATCAATCAATAAGTCTAATACCATTTACTAGAGCTAGCTCTTTTGCAGAGTTGGTAAATGTAGAATTTGTAATTACCCATCACTCATTTCCGGCATAGTAGCGTATTGCTCAAATCACCTCTTGTACTGCACCATTTCAGACTGGATTAGAGTATTTCTTTGCTTGAATAACAAGCCTTCTTCCCTCCTTTTCAGCAATAACATCAGCTCATTGATCTCCCGACTCTGGAGTCAGATCTACTGCATATCCATTCTGTTCAAATATATTCCCAAGATATCTCTCAAATTCAACTCAAGACATTTTAGAGAAATCTAAATCTTCACTTTTTAGTCTATTTTGTCTTTCTTCATAGTATTTTTTAAACTGCGAATTAAGATATCATATGAGCCACTTGTAATCATCATTCAGTGGAGGATAGTTCCTTCATCGAATATAATTATCTACTGCATTTTGTTCTGCACGATTTCCTCCTTGTTTTACTATCATTAAAAGGTAATCATTAATTTCCTTATCAAGAGAGGATTTATCTTGATTTCAATATTTATCCTTTTTCATATAACTCCTTTCTGCATGATGAAGAAACTTTTTCAGATAATTATCTGGTACAAGCTTCTTTCTTCTGTTTATAACTTCCATCTTTTTACGCTCTTCTTCTGCCTCTTTTTCTTTTAGTCTTTTTGCTTCTTCTAATAGCCTTGTTTCCTCACGTTGTTTTTCAAGAAGAGCTTTTTCAGAATTTGAGTTCTCTGTTTTTAGCCAATCTCATTTAGATTCTTGAATTTGAGCTCATTCACTCGTATTACGATATACGATATATACAATCATTCAAAGAATAAAAATAAGTAGCCATTTATGTTCTTTCATGAAGATAATAACTCACTCTCAAAAACTAATAGATGATTTGCATATACGTGTTTCTCATGCTTCTCGCAATCTTGTTCACAGAAAAAAATCTGAGACTTCACCAACATAAGATTTTGCATCTTGGCTTATTGCAACATCCCCGAAAGACGTATCAAAACTATTTCTCTCAGAAAAATTACCATAAAACTGAATGCTTTTTTCGTGTTGCTCATTAGATTTTTCTTTATCAGTAGCTAAGCCTGAGATATAATCCTTACTTTGTTTGATAGTGAGTATATTTACTCCATTTTTAACAATATCTTCAACTCCTTCTTCTAGGTTTTCTCATAAAAAATAAATATCCGCTGAGTTATCAGAAAATCTTATTCCGCTAATACGTTCATAAATTCAAGTATATATGATTTCGTCTTGATATAAGGTTACATAATTCTCATCAGCTGACCTTCATATATTAGCGTAAATCTTTTCTCCGTTAATTTTTCGTCAAGTATTTTTTTCTACATACAAATCTTTTCCATCTAAATTAAGAGTGAATTTATCATCATTATATATGGTTCTAAGGGGTTTAACATAAGCGAATCTGCGTGAGTCTGGTGAAAATAAAAAAAGTTGATTCGCCTCCATTCAGACATATTCCAAGTCAGATTTATAATATTTTATACCAGTTATCTCACCATCAATTATAAGATATGAGAAATTTTTAAAATCTTCTCCGTTTCCTCATAGTGCAGCCCATCTACTCCCATCAGGAGAATATCGAAGTCAGTATAATATATCAAATCATGGTCACTCTTTGCCATCTTTTACTACATAGTATTTATCTCACCTTTTTCCGATAAATGTATACGACCCCGTTCAGACATACTGTATTTCACTATATTCGGAGTAATCTCATATTCTACACTCATTAAACTCTGAATGTCATATAAGAATACTATTAATTAAAAAGAGGAATCAGGCTGCGATAACTCAGATGAATATGAATAAATTTTTCATAAATTAAGGTGTTCTAGCGATAGTAGCAGGTACTTTTATTATCTCTTGAGTTTTTTCATTCTTAAAATGAATAATTTTTTCATCATGCATCTCGGTAATGACATCAACACAAAATTTGTCTGTTATTTGTCAGGATTGAAAATTTTTAATCTCTCATACGTTGAGATTGTATCCAAATAATTCTAAGAATTTTTCATCTTTCTCACCTGTATCGAGTTTTCCTTCGGCATATCGGCAGTTTATACATTCTATAATACCATAGAACATATATTGCACAAATAACTTATATTGTCTTCTTAGCTCTAGTTTAGCATTATCAAGAATTGGACTTGCATGAACCTTTTCAGACAAGATTCAATATAGACACTCCCATGAATAGGATCCAAGATACTTCTTTTCATGGTATGTTGCAACTTCAAATGCATTATGATGTATCTTCTCGAGACGTATGAAAATAGTGTTTGTAATTAAACTTTTGAAAGTATGATTGTTCTGATTGAAGTCTGATGAAATAATATTTCAAAGCAAACCCCTCCATCAAGATATATCATGTATCTGAACTTCTAATAAGCTAAATTGTTTATGGTATAAATTCTTTTCATATTCTATACCAAAGTCATCTTTATGAGATTTTATGCCTCTGCGAAATCCATCTAATTCACGAGCTAATATGTAGAGCTTAAAATAATCATCCTGATTTTCTTTATCATGTGATTCATCTTCGATTAATATAACGAAATAAAGATGTTCTAAGATTTTTCTATACCATCAGAGTAGTTCTGAATAATAGCTTTGTAGTTCTATTTCAGATTCAGGAAAATATTCCAAAAATCTCTCTGCACAAAACATACCACCATATAAATCTGTAAATACAGCACGATAAAATTTATCTCTATTTTTTGGAGATAATTGGAGTGCGTTGATTTCAGAAAGAATACGTTCGCGATTAAACATTATTCGAGATGTGTTGGAAGTATGAATGGATGCTTAACTGGTCGTCACATTTTGGTCGTCACTGTTTTATTTGTGATAGGAGGATTTTGGAATGATTGTAGTGGGTTGATGGGGGAAAGTGTCTTTGGAGTGATGTATCGACGAGTTTTGAGAGTTCTTATAATGGTTGTGAGCGTAACTCTGGATAGGTGGTTGTGTAAAAGTTGTAATGTTGCATCAAGTGCTTCTTGGTTGGTAAGGGTTTTGAGAGATGTAAAATGCAAGAATGTGCTGTAAAAGAGAGACTCATTGGTTGTGAGATCTGAGAAGAGGTATGTTGTTGGGGGGAGTTTTGTAGCAAAAGTCATACGACAATTATATAGTTCTAGAAATTAAGCTTACAAGATATTTATATGATATGGATTTTATTCTCCCATTTCCTCCTCGCCAACAATTTTCTCGAGCATTTCGATGATGAAATCATAGGTTTCGACATTCGGCTTCATCGAGAGGATATCCTCGACCTCGAACCATTTGTAGTTGTGTATTTCTTCGGCTTGGATAGTCATATTATCCAGACCATCCACCCCCCGCTTCGCGGACCCCTCTAGAGGGGAATAGGCAGTCTCCATGAGAAATACGTATTCTGTGCGAGATTTATCTTTACCTTCACGGTCTCTATATTCGAGATCATAGATGGCGATAGGAAGGGGATGATGACATAACTTCTTTCCTTTATGATGAAGAATTTCTTCATCATCAATCTCGAAAAATTGTGCCGAAATTCAAAACTCCTCTTGTATCTCTCGTTTCATCGCCTCATGCGGAGATTCTCAGGGTTCTACATGACCACCAGGAAGCACCCAAGGAGTATTTGCTGTATGCTGTGCGAGAAGTAATTGTCCTTCAGGATTGAAGAGAAATGCGCGGACGACAGGCTTCATAAAGATATGAATTATAAGATATGAGTTATAAGATATCGAAAAAGAGAAAAAAAGCGAGTAAAAGGATGTCTAAAACTCAAAATCAAATACTCGTCTATCCCAACCAATTCTCATCTTGATCCTCTCGATGGGATGAATCCGTGGAATAGGGGTCGAAAACCTTCTGTGCAGATCAAGTTCGAGTGGCTGTATCTGAAAAAGTTTCCCTGTTTTTGGACACTTGATTGCCCAATTCAGGATATCATCAGGTATATCACGGATATCATCAGGGAGTCGATCCCCGGGGATGATCTTCGTAATACCTTCTGGTGGCACTTCTTCTCGGTCTGACCAGCGAAATCCGAGTTTGAGTGCTTCGTTTCTGGATATATTCATCTGATCTATTGCATGAGACTCATTGTAGGCATAGAATGAATACTTTGGATCCAGGAATTCTCCCCACGTTCACTCAGATATCATTTGGCTGAGGATCTCTCTTACAGTTTTTTCCCACTCTTCTTTTGTATATTGCTTATTGAAAATACAATAGGACTTATTGCGAAGTCAGGAACATCCGAAGATATAGGAACAAGCATTACACTTGTAACTATAGAAATTGTAGATTGATCATTCCCAACAGGCGACACACCAGTAGAGATGACTCACATTGAATCCACAGTCGATACAATCATACGAGAGTCGTGTGTTATTGCCCCACATGCTGATGTGCATCGAGTCTACTGTATCATAGGAGTCAGTAATATAGAGGACATTCTCAGAGTCACTAACATTCGAGCATGCATATGCATTTCTCGAATCATAACAAAAATCTCCAGTGGAATTCTCTGATCCAGTAAGGATATTTTCTTCGAGTCAAACTTCCTGGATGAGTCTGACTACTCTCTGTTCAAAATCTTTTCGAAAAATAGGATCAGATTGGATTTTTTGAAGCGTTCACTTGTACTCTTCTTGTGTACATGGATTATTGAGTATGTGGTATTTTTGATTCCTGAGTCATACACCACCGAGTATATACTGACATCAGATACACGAAACGAGATATCGACCCTCTCGAGACTCAGATGTATCCCATGAGGAGTGTATACCATAACACTTCCAGAGATGCTGTGAACGTGAACAATTCTCACAATCAGTGATATAGTTCGAGTCTATACAATTGAGACAACTGAATATGAACCAGCTATAGAGGCATTTCTCATTATTATTTCCATTCGAAATCAGATAACAATCCTTTGATTTTCCGTTTCCATTGATATAGTCGCTATTCTCGAGGCTCTTATATGAGTTATCGAGAGCCGGCATGGGGACTCGCAATTGTATATCATGAATTTGCTCTATGATACTCTTTCATGGAGTATACTCACTCGCATAATCCGTCGCTTCCCAGCTATCACTCCACCAGTGAGGCTGGCTGTATACAGTATAGGGAGAATCAGGAGGGTAGGTACTGATATATTCTTCTCCCGTTTCATCATCTTTTCGTTTGAAGAGAGAAAAATAGTTCTTGTAAGGAAGTTTTCTTTGCCTTCTTTCCTCGGGATGAATAGTTGGAAGTGGAAGCACGAACTTCTCTCACCCGATGACGGGAGAAAGTTTACCGAGGAGAGCGACTTCCTGATCAGTGACGGTGAATTTTTTTCACGAGATGCGACAAGTGCGAGAGATAGGCATGATTAGTAGTTCAGATATATTTTCGTCCGTTCTTTGTAGCGTTCATCAGGATGTCTCTTCGGAAGAGGGAATTGATATCTTCGATAAAATTCAAGCTCGGATTTTACAATACGAAATGGTTTCCCACTCACTTCACATTCGATTGCCCAAGCAAGTATATCATCGGGGATTTTTGATATATCTTCTGGGAGTTTACTGGTCGGGATAATCTTTTCTACCTTCGGGAAGGGTGATTCATAATCTGACCAAGTAAATCACTGTTCTATAGCATGTTCTTTTGTAAGTGGATATTTTACCATATTCATCGTCTGATTATATCCGAAGTGACTGTATTTCGCAGGGAAAAATTCTCCCCATTCTCCAGTCTGTTTCATATGCTCGATTATCCGTGGAACGAGAGCTTCATACTCCTCTTTCGTATACTGCTTATTCAGGATACAGTAGCTCGATTCCCTGAGTCCAACACAACCGAAACAATCATGGACACTATTCACACAATACCCAGAATAATAGATGTTGTACGCATTTGCCCAGATACAGAAAGAGAAATATATACTGCTCGCCTGTTCGCCGAGCTGAGATCATTCATAGACACGATCCATACGATCTCACCAGATCTCTGTGTCCATGATAAGTCTGGCATCGCGAATCCCATGAGCATAACGGATATCTTCACTGGCATTGATTACCGATGAAAATGATACATTTCGCGAGTCGAATACTCTTGATGAATCCATCGCATTCTCAGATCCTGTATTTTTCGACCGGTATCCAGTATAGTCACTTTTCGAGAGGAATTGCTCATATCGATTCTTTTGCTCAAGTATTGGGAGGGACAGAAGTTTCTCGAGCTCATTTCTATAGACTCATTCTGAGTAAGATACATTGTAGATATGGTATTCTTGATTCTCGAGCCCCACGCAACCATAGCAGTTCTGGCATCCGTCACAATCGATCAGAAATCTCGACTCACGACAATTCTTCACGGCATAAGAAAAATGAGTACTATAACAACTACGTGCATCGAGGAGTTCGTAACATGTTTCACAGTCTGATATACTCAGACAATCGATACAATCGCGAGCATTCCAAGCATCGACGAGGTAGAGACAATCCTCACAATCTCCGACATTGAAGCAGAGATAACAGTTTTTGAGATTGCTACAATTATCAGAATACTCAGAGTTCTCCATATTCTGAGATATAGCTTTTCAGGGCATAGGAACAACTTGCTTCAGTTCTCCCCACTGCTCGAAAAATGATCTCGAAAAATCAAAATCCCTTCCGTATACGTGAGCATCCCACTTATCAGAGTACCAATAGTCACTCTCATAGACAGGACATGGGGTATCGGGAGAAAAGAGGGAAATAATATCCTTTCCTGTGGCATCACACTTGCGCTTGTAGATATTTTTCTCATTTCTCCAGGCATATCGTCGGATCTTGCGACATTTTGGACAGTATGTCGGATAGGGGAGTTCGAACTTTTTCCCAGCGATCGTCGGTGCGAGTCGAGTGAGAAAATTCACATCAATATCTGTGATGTCGAAACATGATGAACAATGCGTACAGATGCGGGTTTCGAGAACAATTTCGGACATGATATTTTTTGAGGTATATTGTAGTTAATGTTTTATCTATGTACTGTTTTATGAATGAGAAATCTGTCCCTTTAGAGTATCGGTGCTCAGAAGGTCTCGAGTTTTGCAATCGTTTCTTTCTTTTCGACGACGGCTTGGCGTGCCTCAGAGAGAGAACGTGCATATTTCGATCGTGATATCTGATAGAGTGAGTGGAGATATTTCGGATCCACGGTCACATCTGCGACGTAGCGCGTTCGGATCGAGAGAGGATCTCTCACCTGACCGAGGACGAGCATCTTCGCATAGGCTTCACGAACCCCAAGATTCGCGAGATCATACGCTCCGACATACGGATCGAAGTGGCTCGCCATCGATCGGGCATCCTCGGCAGATATACGAAATGATACGAGTGTACCGACGTTTCCGAAGAGGGCATGTCCCAGTGATTCAGGGATTTGCCTGAGGAACTGGTGTGCGACAATGAGCCCGAGACCATACTTACGGGCTTCGGAGAGGATCTCAGAAAAAGTTTCTGTTGCAAAGTTCTGAAACTCATCGATATAGAGAAAGAAGGGAACTCGACTATTTTTGTCGGTTCCAGTTCGTCCCATTGCCGTCTGATAGATTTTGGTCACGAGCATCGCCCCGAGAAATCCCATGATTTCCTCTTGGAGTCGTCATTTTGGGAGCTTTATAAGCAGTATTTTTTTCGTGTCCATGATTTCTCTGAGATTGAGCTTGTTCTCTGATGAGACAAATATATTTTTTACCATATCGATCGAGAGGAGTTGACCGACTTTATTCAGTATCGGCATGATTGCCTCACTATTGAACTGCTGAGACCATCCAGCAAACTCATTGGTCCAGAAGTTTCTCACCACATCATCTTGGACATGCTCGATCATCATATAACGGAAGTCCTTATCGGTGAGTGCTCGTATCATATCGAATACAGTTGACTTCGGGACATCGAGCAGTCCGAGGAAGAGCATACGGAGGACGTGTTCAAGTTTGGGATTCCAGTTCGCACCGAAGAACTTCTTGAATATATCGATAAATCCCTTTGCGAGGACTTGTTTCGACTCTCACTTTTCGACGGTGAGAGGATTGAAACAAAATGGATACTGTTCGTCGGTCGGATCGAATATGATAACATCATTTTTCCGACTCTCAGGTATGTGCATCATCACCTCTTCGATGAGATCTCCATGGGGATCGACAACTGCGATTCATTTTCCATAGTTGATATCATCGATCATCTGTCCGACGAGGAATTTACTCTTACCGACCCCGGTTTTTCCGACGACGTAGGTATGACGGAGACGATCCTCATCATATACCCCTATGGGTACACGGACACTTCGATAATCTGACTCAGCGAATATCGCGAGTTTCGAATCATGTGATGATACGGTGATATCTCCATTCTCCAGTGTATAGGGGAGTATCGGCATCCCGATCGGGAGAGCGAGTTTTTTTGCATTGATCTTGAGGAGTGCAGTTTCACGAGTCGGATCCTTCGGGAAGTGGTATATCCTCGAGAGCTCGTCGGGCGTGAATAT
Source organism: Candidatus Altimarinota bacterium (assembly GCA_043756665.1). Classification (GTDB taxonomy): domain Bacteria; phylum Patescibacteriota; class Gracilibacteria; order BD1-5; family UBA2023; genus STC-74. Next base: position 12,997 of record JAYUQR010000041.1, read on the forward strand.
GAGGGATTCCCGTCACTGTTTCACAATACCGTGGATATCCTTCGCTCCTCGAAGTGGTTGTATCTGGTGGTGGAACTCATTGAGTGGTGGATTTTTGAAGAGGGAAAAATTATGAAAAAAACCTTCTGCGATATTTCTCGCTTGTTTCGGCGTCGCACTCTCGACGACGATCATGAGCTTGGTATGATAGAGCTCTTCCGAGAGTTTTTCATGATAAAAATGAAATCCCTTCGATTTCCATCATTTCTCAGCACGTTTATCGAAAATATACCGATAAAATGTCATGAGGAGTTTCATACGAAACATGAGAACTCGCCACCAGGTGGAGAGAAAAAATAAGAGTCATTTTGGTTCGAATGGCTCGAGTGCGAGGAAAAATGATACCTTATCTGTCCCAGGATTTAGGGTATCAAACGACCGGAAAAATTTATTCATGAAATCTGAGTCATCTCCATCAGTATGTTCAGCGAAGGGGAAATACCATCCATTTTCGAGCCCAATGGATGCAATCACAGAATTTTTGCTCTCAAAGTTCGCGAGATCCATCGTATCATTCACGATCTGGAATTCCCCGAATTCTGTATAGAGTTTTGATTCAAAATTCCTCATCACAGTATCATTGCCTGAAAAGGAATAGGCAAATTCCCCCCGACGGTAGGAGAGTCAGAAAATGAAGTGCTCATGCTCGAGGAGCTTCGCTATGCCTTCGAGGAAATTTCGGAACTTTTCTCTCGTAGTGATGGTCGAGTGATAGATGCGTATCAGGGAGGTGAGCATTATCAAGATTATAGAAAAAGTGCTATAAAAGTCAATATGTGACTTTGTAACTGCTCACTAGACCCTCCTAAGCAAGTGATGTTCGCAGTTCATGGTACTTCGTAAAAAAGTTATCTGGGTGTTTTGCTTTG
>JAYUQR010000042.1:0-4753 GCA_043756665.1 Candidatus Altimarinota bacterium
CTGACTCGGTGTACCAGAAAGAGGAGTTCCATTTTTCGAAAATACTTCTAGAGAGTTCTCATCGATCATATAGTCTCTATCGATCACACGAGCAAGCGCTGCGATATGCTTGCATCCACCCTGAGGAGAGAACGCCATACAGGAACACTGGAATGAGAATGTATCGTCGATCGAGAGAGTGATGGAGGTCTGATATCGACTCGTTCCCTGGATGATCCCTGAGACAGTCACTGAAGTATCATCATGAGTGAAGTCGACCTTGCGTGTTCGGTGAGTATACCCAGATCATCGTTGCCAGTAGGTCGCACTCAGGATACTTCGGATGATGGGACTGACTTTTATCATATAAAAATGACAATATTATAATGATAGGAAGTGTATAGAAAAGATCTATAAAGGCAATGCTTATACATCCATTTTACTCTCATCGATACCAGTAACAGATGCTATATATCTGAGTAAGTTTTTCTGAAACGTTTCTTTCGAGAATTTTTCTGCATGAATCCTGATAGTTCATCGATCCCAGTGGACCGTTTCGAACCGTTCGATCGCTTCAGAGAGACTCTCTACAGTATGCTCACGAAAAAATATTCCGGTGATTCACTCGACTATCGTCTCAGTCGCTCCTCCTCTGCGAAATGCTATTACGGGGGTTCCGAGCATCATTGCCTCGACGGGAACGAGACCGAAATCCTCCTCAGGAGGGAAGAGGAGTCATTTTGCACGAGCAATAAGTTTATATTTCTCATGATCATTTATTCCGAATCTCCATTCGATATTGGATCATGATTGTCTCCGGAGTTTTCTATAGAGGGGAGTATCAGTGGAGGTACAGAGGATGAGTTTTTTCCCATTCTTATTAAATGTATCTACGAGAAGATCAAATTTCTTATATGGAACACATCGACCGAGGGCAATATAGTATTCAGGTAGTTTGATGAATTTCGTTTCTGATTTCTCTGCCTCTTGGACATAGATATCTCTATCAGGAATAGATGCTCCCGGGTAGATGACGGCACTATCTCTGCGATAGTATTTTCGTATTCTGATGAGGGTATTTTCTGAGTTCGCGATAAAATAATCGATTTTCTGTGCTCATTCCAGATCGATTTTTCTCAGTGAGTGGATACAGCGCTTTAGGAAAAACCGTGCGAGAGGATTGAACCAACCGAACTCAAGCATCTTGAGATAGTCCTCATAGTGGCTCCAGTAGTAACGGATGGGAGTATGACAATAGCAAAATATAACCTGTTTTTTGATGACTTGATTCTCTGCTTTTTTTCGGAAGATCGAATCCCTCACGGATACTTGCTTGGACTCAGCGCTACTCGAACAGATGATGATATCATACTCAGAGAGATCGAAGCTCCTGAATGCGAATGGTCTCAGTACACCAGCAAGCTTGTGGTGATCCCGAAAAAATGGAACTTTCTCGATCCAACTCGTATGGATCCTATGTCACTTCAGCATCGGATGTTTCAGTGTACAGACGCTCGTATAGATATCTGCATGGGGAAATATCTCGAGAAGATGCGAGAGTACGAGCTCAGCTCATCAGAAGTCGATGAGCCAGTCACAGACGATGGCGATGCGTTTAGGTTGAGAATTTATCATAATTTTTTCATGCTAGTTCTTAATATTTCCCTATATTCCAATAAGATTTTTTTATATATCTCATCTGCAGGAGTACTCAGTCCTCATAAATTAATTTTTATATTAGAATTTCAATTAATGACCAAAAATCATAAGTATTTCCATAGTACCTGAGGCTCTCTTTCTTTTTCAGTTTCTATAATTATAGATTTTGTGCCTGATTTTCCAGAATTCACTATGAGTTCTATGTGACGTATATCACTCAAAAATATAGTCTCATCACCGTATGGTGAATAGTAAACGACTTTTTCCCCGGGAAAAATCTCAATAGCGAGAGGATGCTCCAGTCTTCTATAAAAAATTGGCAATATAAGTCCTGTAGTTAGAAAATATCCGAGTAATCATAATATAGGTTATAGGTAGTGAATTTGAATCACTTAATGTTTCTTTAAATCTTTCATCATATAGATATCAATATAGGGTAACGCATGGTAATAAAATTACTAAGATAATGATAATGACACTTAGGGATGTATTGTATCTATACTGTGTTGAGAACATATATTGTGTGAATGGGTGAGTATTATCAAGTACGTATATCTTGTAAATTCTATTGTTTTCCTCTCATTATTCAATATTCTTTTCGTATGAAAGCGCAGGAAAAAAAACAGAAATCAGCCACCCCCCGCTTCGCGGACCCCTCAAGAGGGGAATCGGGGAAAAATCCAATCGAGCAAACCCCCCTTAATCCCCCCTTGTCAGGGGGGCATTCGAAAATCGCTATTCTTCATGATGCTTTCCTCTATCGTGGCGGAGGAGAGCGACTCGTGACATTGATGGCGAAGTCTCTCGATGCTGATCTGATCACTGGATTCTTCTCAGAGGGGAGCTTCGATCCACGCGAGCTCGGATTCGAGGGGCGGATGATTGCACTGGGCGCGCCTATATTTGCGAAAGGATTTAGGCATATGTTTCTCAAATGGAGGTTCTTTTGGAAGGCACGAATCCTTCGAGAATACGATACTGTGATATTTTCTGGAGATTGTCTCGGGGCACTCGAGCATGTTAGGAAAGATGCAGAGAAGATCTACTACTGTCATACCCCACCACGCTATCTCTATGACATGCGAGAAAGATACCTGAGAGGATTGCCATTTCTGGCTCGACCGATTTTCCATGGGGCTTTCTTACTTTTCGCATTCCTGTACGAGAGAAATCTACAAAAATTCGATCATATCATCACGAACTCGAAAAATGTCCAAAAACGCCTCAAGGACTTCACTGGATATGATTCTGAGATCGTCTATCCACCGACGGATGTTCGGCGATTCTCGCCGAATGTGTCGATCCCCCTGACAAGGGGGACACAGGGGGTTTGCTGAGATACGACAGAAACGAACCCCCCTACCCCCCTTATCAGGGGGGCTTCATGAACCACTTTTCTGCCAACTGCTTATTTTCTCTCTTTCGCTCGCCTCTCCCCACCAAAACGAGTCGATCTCATCGTCGATGCATTTCTGCAGATGCCTGAGGAGAATCTCATCTTTTGCTATGGGAAAAATGATCCCATGAAGGAAGTGATACTGAAAAAAATCGAATGAAAGAAAAATATCATCGCACTCGAGTCCCCGAATGATACAGAATTGATTTCCCTTATTCAGAATGCAACGGCGACGATATATATCCCTGTGGATGAGGATTTTGGGATGTCACCCGTTGAGTCGATGGCATGCGGAACACCAGTCATTGGCGTGGATGAATGAGGACTTCGAGAGACGGTGATCGACGGAAAAACAGGAAAGCTCATAGAAATTATGGATTATGAATTATGAATGATGAATCTGAAACAAGTTATTCAGGAAACTCAAAAAGAAGAATGGGGGATAATGAAAGATTATTGTATCGCGCGGGCGAAAGATTTTTCACTCGATACTTTCGAGATCAAATTGAGAAAACTCCTTATATAACGATTTGACTTGAAATAATGCAATATTTTATTACTCTTAAGTACAATGTATAGGAAATTTCTATTAGTACAATGTATAGGAAATTTCTATTCATAATCTTTGGCTTAGTTATCGGGTTTAGTAATGTGAATCAATTACGGTAAATCTCTTGATTAAATAAGGAAAAGAGTAAGGTGGAAATACTACTTTACAACTCACTCTTTTCACTATGACATCCTATACAGATTTCTCTGAAATTCAAAAAAATATTTCCAGTAAAAATATGGATGACCAGCTCATCGCAATCTACTGTTTCATAGATGAATTCATCGTCTCACTTCGCTCCCATCTCCTTCCCTATATAGAGAAGCCAAGGAGATGAATTCCACCCAGAAAACAATTTTCTATTGGACTCTCATCTCTTCTCACCCTTGCCATCTTCTTTCCACTCTCAGGATACAAGACCTACCAATCCTATCATCGATTTCTTATGACTCATCACAAGCAAGACTTCCCTCATCTTCCTGACTATCCTGGATTCGTGGCAGGACTCAATGCTGTAGTTCCATTCTGCTCTATGCTTCTTACGACCATCACAGAATTTTTCCGTTCTTCGACTTCTTCAGAGATGGTGAAGTTCGCTGATTCCACCAGACTCAAGGTCTGTGAAAATCAAAGAATACCATCACACAAAGTAGCGAAAGAGAAGGCATGAAGATGAAAGAGTAGTCGAGGATGGTTCTATGGCTTCAAGTTGCATATCATCTGTGATGAATGGATGCGTATATTGGGCTTCACCTTCACGAGTGGTAATACTGATGATCGAGCATGACTCGAGATGATGTGGGAAGGGATAGTAGGGATGATCGTTACTGACGGATGATATGTAGGGAAGGATTTTCAGGAGAAAGCACAGGAGCACGGCATATTTCTCTTTGCTGCAGCCAGAGCCAACATGAAGAAGCTCATGACAGCATGGCAACACCAACTCTTCAAAATGAGGCAAGCAGTTGAACGAGTATTCTCCGTTCTCAAGTACAGAATGGGCATGGAAACATCTCTTCCAAGATCTCTCAGGTGATACAATGCACGATATATATTTTGTCTTACAGCGTACCAGATCCAACAACTCTTTAAGATCCCGAAGAGCTCCTCATGAAAATGAGGAAATAAGCTCTTATCTAAAGGGAAGTTAGCCTAAATTGATTCACATT
>JAYUQR010000043.1:0-13731 GCA_043756665.1 Candidatus Altimarinota bacterium
GCAGGTTTTCGCGATGCCTCAGCCCAGAATATTTTATGAGTCTCCTCACGAGCCACCTGGATGACTCGAGGGAAAATCCGATCTTTTTGAAGAATCCAGTGAATTGAGAGAGAAACGTCATGGAAAAATAATGAATGAGTGGTAAAAGTAAAGAGCTCTTATTTTTTCGTAATTGAAAGATTGATATATTCGTAATTGATTTTTACATCTCGCTCGGCATCTGGATAGCGAGGAGTTCGAATGATTTTTTGAGTTGTTCTGCCGTCTGCGAGACTAGAGTAAGGCGAAATGACCGTATTCACTCATCAGTTTCTTCGAGGATTTTCGGTGTATGGACGTAGAAACTATTGAACACAACAGCGAGATCATATGCATACAGGGCGAGATGATGGGGTTTGTAGGTCTTGGCTACTGTATCCACCACTTCATCGAATCGATACAGGATCTGGATGAGAGACTTATCGTAGGACGAGAGTTCAAAGTTTTTTGTGGTTTCGTCATCGCGAGGGAAAAGGTGAATCCGAGTAAAACGAGGAGAGAAGTCACCCTGGGGTGCGAAGCGATCCAGTCAAAAAGAGGAATCATTTTTCATATCCTGCATTGCTTCACTGTCGTTCGCAATGACTATACCTGCCTCTTTAGCAATCTTCATCGCTCTCACATAGGCATATTGGATATACGGTCAGGAGTTCCCCTCGAAACTGAGTGCCTTGTCCCAGTCGAAGGTAATATTTCTCTCTCTATCTTGCATAAGATAACTGTACTTGATAGCTCATATTGCAATCTCCTGGATATCTTTTTCTGCAAGAGTTCTTCACTTCGATTCGAGTATTGTTTTGGTCCTTATGTATCCTTCTTCGAGGAGATCCTCGAGCCTGATAATATTGCCTTTTCGGCTGCTCATAGCACCATCAGGAAGAGATATAAATCCATTTCCTACGTGGACGAGTTCGAGTCCTTCAGGTATCCATCGAGCCATTCGAGCAGCTGTAAAAAGTTGTCGAAAATGAAGTGCTTGACGTACATCGGTTCCTATAGATATCTTATCCGGGTTCCAGCCATTCGTGACACGATATTTTATACATGCGAGATCACTTGCGAGATATCCATGAGTTCCATCACGCTTTTCGAGTATGGTGGAAGGGAGTTTTGTTTCCTCAGAAAATATGATCCCGACAGATCCATCCTCATTTTTTGTAGCGATTCATTTTTCGATGAGTTCATTCACTATCATATTCATATTATGCACAAGTGGCGGATAATCACCGATTTTTGGGAGGGGAAGTCATTCATAAAACGCTTCACCTATAGCAATATCATTGTATATATGGAGTTTCTCTATCACCTCATATGCTTTCTTGAGGGATGTTTTTGTGAATTTTCCCCAGAGTTCCATCAGTTCTTTATCTCAATTTGATAGCTTCACGAATGCTTCTTTACATTCCTGATCTACTTCAAGGGTTTTTCCTATATCAGCAGTGATCTGCACATAGAGCTCCTGGAGATGTTCTACACCATCCCTTTCGAGATTTTCAACATTTCCATATTTTTCATATCAAACGATGAGCTTCCCGAAGAGACTTCACCAGTCACCCATGTGATTGTCTACGATCACATCCCAACCGAGAAATCGATGTGTATTTACTATGGCTTGTCCGGTAGATGTCGGACAGAGGTGTCATATATGGAGAGGTTTTCCGACATTGAGTGAGAAAATCTCCATAATTGCCTTTTTTCCATTCTTCTTTTTTGATTTTAGATCTGGAATACTAGAAAACATTCCTATCCAAACCTTATCAGTCAAAAAAAAGTTCACATAGCCCCCAGTGGCGCTGGTAGATGCAAAGGTATCCGTATGTTTCGCGAGTTCTGTTGCGATCTCTCCGGCGATGATATTTGGCGACTTTCACCTCACCCCCGCCCCCTCTCCTTCAGAGAGGGGAGACTCATTGATGAGCCTTGTGAGAGGGAAGACATTAATACAGTACTCACCGAGCTCTCTCTTGGGCGCTGGGGATATCTCGATCGCATCTGTCTCGAGCTCGAGACCATAGAGCGACTGGATCGATGCGAGGATGATCGAATGGATATTTTGCATAGGCGAAAGTATAGAGAAAAATTCTGAAAAATCGAGGGGAAATAAAAAAACAGCTCTCGATTGAGAGCTGTTTTCGAGATTCGTAGATCAGTCTACAACGCCCGAAAAGTACCCTCGATGAGAGTATTTCGGCGACGACGTGATGAGGAATTCCTACTGAACATGAGGTGAATATATAGATATCAGAGAGAAAGGCAACTATTTTCTCGGAGGATTCTCGAATGTGAGGTATTCCTGAGAGGTCACAATACTCTCATCGAATCAGAGTTTTCTATAGACCATTCATGGTCTTCCGAAAATAGCTTCGCTATAGTCGAATCAGAGAGATTTTGATGTTGAGATGAGCTCTTCTTCTGTCGGCGCCTCTATTTCAAGATATTTTCACGTTCAAGGCCATTCATCGATCGAAACTTCGGTATCTCAATTTCGCCAGAGTTCTCGCTTTGATTCTTGATAGAGGACTCGTATGGGTTGAGTAGTTTTCCTGAGGATATCTACAGTGAGTTCAAAGTCGGATACCTCTACTTCGAATTCTTCTGTTCAGAGTGCTCATTGAGTTATGTCAGTATATTTGTATGTCATGGTGGTTTTTCCATATTCCTTTCTCACACGGAGTGTTACATTCGGATCATGGAGGACAACTGTTGCCCGAAATACATGGAATTCAGGATATACGAGTTCAAATCCCAATTTTCAAAGTTTATCTCGAATGACCTCAGGATCAATATTGATGAATTTGGCTTCGATTTCTAGTGGCATACTATCTGGAGTGAATGAATAATTTTTTCTGCAATTTCTTTGGCCGAACATTCTCGAGTATCGAACACTATAGCATCTTCAGGGAAATAGAATGGTTTCTTCATATTCTCCAGAAAGATGGATTCGTCTGTAAGACTGATTCGAATATTTTCTTCCTTTGATCTGACTACCCTTTCTCGGAAGCGCTCGAGACGGACATCCTCAGGACAGTCGAGCCTGACGGTGAAGACCCTGTATCCATGACTTTCTGCCAGGGTCCATAGAGAATGATATTCCTCCTCAGTTTTCAGATATGCATCAGTGATACAGGGGATTCTTGCCTCGAGGATGACTCAGAGGAATCCTGAGAGGAGTCTCCTCACGAGCTCGATATCTTTTCTCTATTATAGCCTGCTAGTCACCATTTTACCTTATCATAGCCGATATGATACGACCCAGTGAGGGATTTCTGGAGCTCCTTGATCAGGGTGGATTTCCCAGAACAGGAGTGACCAGTGATAATGTAGAGATGTGGTTGTGTCATAGTGATTGTTTATACCGGCTCCACTCTCCACTTTCCACCTGCCTCATCGATCATATTCCACCCGTTACTCTTGAGTTCATCCCGGATTCGATCAGCTTCAGCCCAATTTTTACTATTTTTAGCTTCTATGCGAGCGACTGCGAGGGCTTCGATCTCTTTCGGTATGATTGCAGTAACTTCGAGGAGTGAAAAATCAAATATTGCCAATACTTCATTCCAGCTATTCAGGAGGTCGATCAGAGATTTCGTCTCTTCTCGAGAGAAGAGCGATTCATCGATACCACTATTCACGTAGCTCTGATACTCGAATATGGTCGTCATCGCCATATTGGTATCGAAATCATTTTCGATATGTTCGAGGAATTCCTGCATATATGTCTGTTGATTCTCACGAAACTCGCGGGCAATATCATGGAACTTCATCTTTCCATGAGAATTCCTGAGTGGATCTGTTTCAGGAAGAGTCGCGAGATAGCGTCCGAGTCGCTTCATCATCTCATCAAGTCACTTGATTGTATTGATGGCCCCAGTGAGTCGCTCGAATGTAAAATTAAAATTCTCACGATACTGATTCTGCAGTGCCATGAGTCGGAATCCTCGGTAGATGAGGATATCTTGCCCCCCTGTTAAGGGGGGAAGGGGGGTTTTTGTATCTATTGTTTCCGAAACCAAACCCCCCTGTCCTAACGGAATTCCCACCTTATCAGGAGGGCTTTTCATCCTTTCCACGATATCTCTGAGGGTATAGAAATTATTCGCGCTTTTTGCCATTTTCTTATTATCGACGAGAAGGTGACCACCATGGAGCCAATACTTCGAGAACTGTTTTCCTGTGAATGCCTCTGTCTGAGCCACTTCATTCTGGTGGTGAGGGAATATAAGATCGACACCTCCCATGTGGATATCGATCTGTTCACCGAAAAAATGATGATTACAGGCACTGCACTCGATGTGCCATCCTGGACGTCACTTGATCTTTATGGTTTCCGTCATCGCGATCCCGAGTACTCGGGAGTGGCGATCCAGAGTCTCGGTTACTTGGATTGCTTCGTACCTCGCAATGACAGGAACAGATACCTGGATTTCCCACCAGTTTGGTCCATCACTTGCCTCATCATAGGCTTTCCAGAGAGCGAAGTCAGCAACCTGCTCTTTATCATATTCATCATTCTTGATACGGACACTTGATATCATTCCTTTGAAATTAAGATTGGCGAGTTCCCCATATTTTTTGAACTTACTGACACTATAGTAGATACTGCCATCTTCTGCGAGATAGGCATATCATTTCCGGATGAGTCCATCGATAATCTCCCCCATATCGTCGATGAGTTCTGTGATGGGCATCACATTATCTGCTCGGATAATTCCGAGATGCGCACAATCTTCGAAAAAAGCTGCTGTATAGAAATCGGTAATTTCTGTGATCGTTTTTCATTGGGATCGACTATCACGGATGATCTTATCCTCCACATCGGTGATATTCATCGTCGTTTTCACTCGGTAGCCGAGGTAGCGTAGGATCCGCACGACGAAATCATCCATCAGATAATTTCTGAGATTCCCGATGTGAGCGTAGTTATACGGTGTCGGCCCACAGTAGTAGACCTTCACTTCATCCTGTTTGAGTGGCTTGAACGGTTCGAGCGTGCGAGTGAGGGTATTATAAAGCTGGAGGGACATAGGAAATTCATTTTTTAGAAAGATAAAAACTCATGCTAGAAATCGCTATGAAACAGCAACAAGATACTCAGGATATAAGAGTAAAGAGAAAATCATCAACTACAAAATATCCATAGAGTGTAGCAATTCCGTTTGTTATTGCCCAAGTAATCGCAGTTATAGGATTTGCACTATTTTTTCCCTTGAGAAAAAGATCTTTGAGTGTAGGAAAGAATCAAAGTAGGGCAATAACTCATGCACTCGCATAGAGAATCGTTATGAGAAGAATAATGTTTTCTGGCATAAAATCAGTGAGTATCGATTTTTAAATAAGTTTTATCAACTTGATTTGTTTTATTCTAAGCCAAACTATACTTTTTTTGCGGAAAAAATCCATTTTTTACAAAAAATGGTATTTGACAATTGTTTTTTTATATTTCAATAGTATTGACTCATGTGAAATATGTGCTATAATTACTTTGCTCTTTTTGTAAATAGGTTATGAAACATCCCATCCATAGACATCATCGTCGACAGGGTACGGAGTGGATCTCAGCGATTTTCACACTCTTGGTCCTCGTCGGAATCTATAGCTCCACTGATAATTTTGACTCCTACAGCGTACTCCTCTCACCGCCTCCATGAAGTACAGAGAAAAAGATCACTGTCGCAGCTCCTTACTGGAATAATACTCTCGCATACTGATTCCGATCGGTCGAGTGAGATACATATTCGAGTACCGTATCAGAAATATCAGATACAGTAACTATAGGCTCTCCTACTCGGAAAGTATCCGCTGATGGAAAAGTACAAGTGACTTTCTATCCTGATACCCCCATCGATGTGATCGATTCTTCTCTCCCTCAGGGCAGTCCACGGGCATATTCACGCCTCTCGAATGGAATTGCTGTGATCGAGTGAGATCTCGACTCACCGAGTGCGAAGACCATCCTCTCCACACTTCATCCTCGATAGTGCCTCATCATCAGTGTTTCTCCCGAGTTATTGGTATACTCGGGAGTTTTTGTGTGAAAAATAGGTGAAAGGTTTTGGATATTTCCACTTTTTTCCTATAATACGTACGTGAATTGATCCTTAATATGTACTGTTTCCATACATTGTTATAACTTTTTATGGTAAACTTTCAGTTTTTTTCACTATTCATCTGGGGATGATATAGTATTCGATAGGGAGACTCGTACTTGCTCTGTGCTCTCTCGGGGCGCCTCGCCTCGTCATCAAAGGGGAAACTATAGTTGCAAACACTATTTCTCGTGGACATCTTGGTCTTCGTGCATTCTTCGGAAACGCAGTCGCTGCCAATGCTAACACATTTGCTCTCGCTGCCTAATCGCTCGAGGGTGTAGCCTTCCGCCACGGCGGAATGAGTGCCATATGGCCTGCTACAACCATTTTTCTCTGAAACTTATAGGGGAAAGATGTATCATAAGTCCATATTCTGAATTTCTGATAATTCTCTAGGAATATGAGTTTATGGAATTATCCGTTATTGCTCATTTTGTTGGTTTTCTCGTCGCAATATCGTATCTAGAATCAACTACAGAGAGTAGAATCATAGCAAGTACCTCCTTACACGCGGGGGCAGTTCCCGCCATCTCCACCATTGTTTCATATGTAAATACCTTACAATTGAAGGAAGCAAATTTACTGAATATAAAGCAAAAATAACTCTGATACATCGGGGTTATTTTATTTTTTGATTTTTGATTGTAAATTAGTACAATACACACAAATAATGATCTATGTGTAACTATAATACATAATATGAAAGAAATATTCAAAAAAATACTCACAGAATGGCAAGAATCAGTTCTACCTGTGGTAACAAAAAGATCGTACACATACGATAAAAAAATTGATGATATTCTTGCTGTTATCTGACCTCGTCGAGCAGGGAAGACGTACTTTATGTATCAGATTATAGAAGAACTAATTTTGAATGTAAAAAAAGAGGATATCGTTTTTATTAATTTCGAGGATTATCGAATTCATCATTTTACGATGATTCATTTTTCTGATATTATCGATGCTCACTATGAGCTCTATGGAAAAAAACCAAAGTATCTATTTTTTGATGAAATACAGAATATTCGTGACTATGGAAAAGCCTTACGAACCTTTAAAGATCAGTGATATAGGATCATAATCTCTTGAAGTAGCTCAAAGCTCCTTATCGAAGAGATATCCACAGAGCTCCGTGGACGATACTCGCATATTCTTATGCTTCCACTTTCATTCCGGGAGATTCTCACGTATCGTAATTTTGATACAAAAAATATAGAATACTCACTTCGAAAAGGTGATCTCATGAATGAATTTACCTCGTATCTGGAGAATGGATGATTTCCTGCTCTCCTCGATAAAAATCTGAGTGCTAAGAAAAAAACTCTCGAAAACTACTATGAAACAATTTTCTACAAAGATGTACTTGAGCGACACAGCATAAAGGCTCGTTTCCTTTTCGAATACTTGATGAAATATGTTCTAGATTCCTATGCTACTACTTTTTCTATAGGGAAATTCCATGAATATCTCGTGAATCAAAAGATCGAATGATCCAAGAAAACACTTGCGAATTATTTTCATCATCTGGAAGAGGCATTCTTTATGATTTCTGTCGATCGATTTTCCTTTTCTCCTCGAAAATCCCTGCTTTCCCCGAAAAAAATCTATCTTTCAGATAATGGATTTACGCTTCTTTCAAATAATTATTCAGACAATCTCGGGAAAAAACTCGAGAATCTCTACGCAATTCATCTTTTTCGCAATGAAAAGCAGTTTTATTATTTTCAGAAAAAATGAGAGTGTGATTTTGTGATAAAGAATGGCAATAGTATTACGGAAACAATACAGGTATGCTATGAGCTCACTTTCGAGAATCGAGAACGCGAGATAAAATGACTTTTGGAGGCTATGGGTAGTTTTGATCTGCAAGAGTGAGTAATCATTACATATGATCAAGAAGAGACTATCATAATAAATGATGTGACCATTCGGATTATTCCTCTTTGGAAGGTGTTTTTGGCTGAATAAAGGATTGCGTGTATTGGAAGAATCGAGTTTTTATCCTAGTATCATCGCAAGTACCTCCTTGCACGCGGGGGCAGTTCCCGCCATCTCCCCAGACTTGAGTTAGAACTTACACTCATTACTATTACTTCGACGTACAGAAGTCAATAGATCGGGGCAAATAATAAAAAATACCCACCAGAAATGGTGAGTATTTTTGTGTTTTACTACGATTCAAATTTCTCTACAAAGTCTTTCAGTTTACCAAGGATTTTTTCATAAAATGACTTGCGTTCAGCCAATCGTACAGGACTCATTTTTGTCTTTATGACATCTTCGATAATTGGCATCTTCCCTGTATAGAGATAGGTTGATAATATTTCTCCGAATTGCTCCCTATCGATTCATTCTTCCTCACAGAGTTTGATAAAGTGCTCATTCTTTTGCATTTGCATGAATTTCTCGAATTCTGAGCTGATTTCATCCCCATCTTTGATCCCACTGAGATTCTCTTCGATGAATTTTTCTATGAGTTCCTTTTTGCTTCTGAGAACTGGATCTGACTGGATGATATCAAGAATAGCTTTCTTTTGTCTTGATTTATTGCCATCTGTTGTTCAGAGGAGATTCGCAAGGAGTGCAATGATATAGTCTATGTTGATCTCATCTCTGCGTATGAGTTCGAGTTCGAAGTCGACATCTTCGAGAATCGAGACTTTTTCTTTCGAGTTCTCTTGTCGGACTCGATCATATATATCGAGATACTTACTCTTGTAGTCCTCGAAGGTTTGCTCATCGATATGAAGTGTCTTGTGTGAAAAGTCCGAGAATGTGATGAGGGTATTCTTGATCCTGAGGAGCTCACGAAATAGATGAATAAATTGTAGTTGCTCGCCCTCTCAAATAAGATTATCCACAGACTCTACAGTAGGTACAAGTTGCAGAAGTCGAGTGAGAGTACCGTTAAACTTCACTACATATATCTCTAGTGGCTCAAGTATAACTACATCGATAGCTTCTTTGTTTGAGAAAAGTGTAATCGCTTCATCCGTGGATTTTTTGAGATTTCGGAAACAGACGATATTTCCTGCTGATTTTTTCTCATCCAGTATTCGATTGGTACGAGAGAACGCCTGAACGAGTCAATGATATTTCAGATTTTTATCGACATAGAGCGTATTGAGCGTTTTACTATCGAATCCTGTCAGAAACATATTCACCACGAGGAGTATATCTATCTGCCGTTCTTTTACCTTCTTTGCGATATCATTATAGTAATTATAGAACAAGGTCGAGTCTTTCGTAGAAAATGCCGTTCCATACATCGTGTTATAATCTCCGATGAATTCATCGAGCTTATCTCGAGAGTGACTATTGATCTCGTTCTCTGCGATATCCAGATTGATGTCATCGATTATGCCATTTGAATCCTTATCATCTTCATTGGCTCCATATGAGAATATAGTTGCGATTCGCAGATCATGGAGTCCAGCATTCTTCCGATCACGAAAAATCTCATAATACTTGATCAGTGTTTCGACACTATTTACACAGAACATTCCTGTGAAGTATCGATTATGAGTCTTGATATTGTGCTGAGCAATGATGTAATCAGTGATTTTCCCGAGTCTTTTTGGATCTTCGAGGAGCTCCTTGGTATCGATGTCCTCTACTTCTATATCGAGACTCGTATTTGCTCCATCTTTTTGCTTGTATTTTCCGACATATTCCACTGAAAAGCGAAGTACGTTTTCATCTCGGATTGCATCGGTGATGACATACTTATGAAGGCAATCTTCAAAAAGGTCTTTGGTAGTTTTTCACCCATTATTATTTTCAGCAAGAATAGGGGTTCCTGTGAAACCGAACATTTGTTTATTTGTGAAGAATTTCACGATTCGCTTGTGTGTATCTCAGAATTGACTCCTATGACACTCATCGAAGATAAAAATAATCTTCTTGCCTTGGATTGGTAACATCTCTGCGAGGTATCTATCTTTGGAGATCGCTGTATTGAGCTTCTGTATAGTTGTGACAATGAGCTTGGGTTCTCCGAGGAGTTGCCTGACGAGAGCTCCTGTATTATCCGTACCATCGATACTCCCTTTTGAGAAACTATTGAATTCCTTGGTTGTCTGATAATCCAGATCCTTGCGATCCACGACAAATACTACCTTATCCACCTCAGGCATGCGAGTGAGAATCTGGCTCGTCTTGAATGATGTGAGTGTCTTTCCACTTCCTGTCGTATGCCAGATATATCCATTTTTATCTGTATTTTTGACACGATCGATAATCGCCTCAGTTGCATAGTACTGATATGGGCGGAGAGCCATGAGCATCTTATCGGTCTCATTGAGTACGATGTACCGAGTGATCATCTTTGCGATATGACATGGTTCGAGAAATGCATCTGCAAAGCTCTCAAGTTTCGTGATATTCTGATTGGTTTCATCTGCCCAGAAAAATGTCTGTTTAAACGATTGTTTTCGATTATTGGCATAATACTTCGTATTCACTCCGTTCGATATCACAAAGAGCTGAATATATTGAAATAAACCACTTCCACTTGCGTATGAATGCTTGCTATATCTGTGGGTCTGATTGAATGCCTCTTTGAGCTCCATACCACGTCTCTTGAGTTCTATCTGTACGAGTGGGAGTCCGTTGATAAGGAGAGTGACATCATATCGATTCTGATACGTTCACTCTATCGTGACTTGATTCGTCACTTGGAACTCGTTCTGACACCAGAAATCCATATTGATAAACTCAATCCAATCCACACTCGCATCATCTCGTATGAGTTGCATCTTGTTTCTCAGTGTCTTTGCTCGCTCGAAAATATTCCCCTTGTTCAAGTGATTCATAATCTTATCGAATTCTCTCGGAGTGAAAGTTGTCTGATTGTGTATTTCAAGTTGTGTCTGTAGATTCGTGATAAGATCGCTCTCATTTCATATCTGGACTCGTGTATAGTCGAGATCCATGAGTTGATTGATGAGATTATTTTCAAGAGTTTGTTCAGATTGGTGTACCATAGTTATATAAGTTCTGAGAGATTATTAATTGGAGAATAGTTTACATATTTTCCTTGTTTTTCTTTTGAGAGAAATCATTTTTTTAATAATTCTTCGAGATCTCTTTTTGCAGTATCTATAGCTATGCCATAGTAGTTTTTATGTATAGAGTTATTAGTATAGCTTTTCGGATTTTCGAGGAAGTATGCTATAAGTTTATTTTGTCTTTCATTTAGTCTGAGATGTGATAATTCTGTAAATATTGTTTTTTGTTTATCTTTCTTTTTATTTACGTATTCTTCAAATGCTTTGAATGCTTGCTTTGTCTTATGTGCTATATAGACAAGGAAATATGTGAGATCATTATTATCTTGTTCACTATATAGATACGCATCTAAATATTGTATTTTTGAATCTTTTATTACTTGTGAAATAGGTATATAGCTAAATCCCCAATATCACTTTTTGAGGAGATACCAATAAAATATTGCCCTTGCTGTACGTCCATTTCCATCGCAAAATGGGTGAAGGTAACCAATCCAAAAATGAAGAAGTGTTGCTTTAACAAATGGATGAGTAAATCATTTTTCCTCATCATTAGCAAAAGATATGAATTTATCGAGTTCTTCCTGAAGAATTTTTTCATTCGGTGGAATATGATATATTTTTGTTCATGTATCATTCTGTATTACAATTTCATCGCTATCCTTTCTCCATCTTCATTCTTGGTTTTTTTCTTCGAGGGTATCTTTTGTAAGAATACTCTGGAGTTCTAGGAGTCCTGCACGGGTCAGCTTCTGATCAAGAAATTCCTTATTATTTACGAAGTTCATCGCCTTATAATTATTCAAAATCATCTTCTCATGTACGGTAATTGGTTTGCGTCATTTTGCTATCATATCACGAGCATCTTTTGAAGTTGTGAGAGCTCACTCAAGTTGACTCGATGATATCGCTTCTTCTATAAGGCCATTTTGGAGAAATATCTTTCTCTCGCTTTCAGTAAAATGAATTCCAAGAAAACTCCCACCGAGTGAATAATCTAGTAGATGAGTAAGTTCTTCGAGAAAATTCGGTTTTTCGAGTCAAAATGCCCCTCATGAGGCATTCCGAATAACAGTCTGTCTGAGAATACGACATGATTGGATAACATACCAGAGTTCCTCAGAGCTTTCGAGTTCTGGTGGTATATTATGAAATTTTATCTTATCCCAATAGAGATATTTTTCATCAGAATATCGTTCAAGTTCATATTGAAAGTAGATTTTATATTTATTTTCTGAGAGATATGCCTTTCTCTCAGAAGAAATAAGCGATAAATCGGGTTGTTCTAGTTTATAGAGTATCATAGAAAGGATATTACTAGTATATTACTAATAAAGTAATACTAGTAATATATCACTTTATATTCCTGAGTCAAATTAAAAGTACTAAAACATTACTAATATACTACTAATTAGTAGTATATTTAAATAAACATCCCTTGCAAAAGGCCTTTCTTCCACTTTTCTGTACTTTCGATTTCTGTATTTATTGCCTCAATTTTCTTATCTATCTCAGAAAGAAATGAGGCAATTTTTTGTTGTTCTTTTTTCTCAGGAATAAAAGTTTTCATTTTTAGAAACTGAACTTTTGACATATTATAACGAGTGCTTCATTGAGCCAATTGGACAATATCTCTTCTAAAATGGGGACTTCTAAAGAGAAAACAAGCAAACTCAGGAGTAAGTATTTCCAGTGAGAATGGCCTAAATCAAAAACAAAAGCTATTTAAGTATAATCATTCAACTTTATCTAATAAAACTGAGGAAAAACCAATCTCATTCGGTGTTTCAGAGGAAACTGTAAAAAATGAGTCTCCGTATTTTGCTTTATTTTGATTTTCTCCATTATTAATTTTTACTTTCTCGCATTTTTCAATTTTTAGACGAGAATCTGCAAATATCTGTTTATAGGTAATATAATTTTCGCCTTCTCAAAAATCTTCTTTTGTTTTTCAACTTAACCCACCGTAAGTATCTCAAATTTCGGATAAAATAAACTTTCACCACTCTCCAAAATTCTCCCCATTCTCATCCATGAATCTAATCTCTCTAGAAAATATCTTTTGCATCACTCATTTTTTATACTTTTCGAGGAGGGATTTTTTAGATTTGAGTTTCTCTATTTTCTCATCGATAAGAGTGAGAAATGAAGCTATCTGTTGTTGTTCAGGAATGGTTGGATGATTTATGGTAATTTCTGAAAAGTATTTATAGCTTACCATTTTTCAATCTCTAATTCACTCCAATTTACGATTCATTTCTGCAATATATCCATCGGTTTTAAAGAGACTTTTATAGAAATAATCTATAATTTTGGTATTTGGACGGAGTATTATATATGCTGGACTGCAAATACCATCATATTCGGAATATTCAATTCCTCACTGAAATGATCTCAGGCTAATTATAAAATCACCTTTTCTTACAACCTTGTATCACTCTATGCTTTTGTCTGTTACGGAGATATTAAAATCGATTAAATCTCTTGGTATTGCTCATTTATTTCCACCCATTGGGTCTAAAACCCCGTGACTTCAGTCCGATTGTAACTATACTGTCAAGTAGTGTAGATAAAATCTTTCTGAAATCAATATG